>DATGVY010000508.1:0-14189 GCA_035299845.1 Streptosporangiaceae bacterium | reverse complement strand
GCCGAATCCGTACTCGCCCTTTCCTGCAGGTATCACTGCCGGGTCGCGCACGGGAGAACTCGTTATGTGCGGTCATGGCTGGCGGTCGCGGAGATTTACCACCTCTCGATGATCTCGCCGGCTTCTGTCAGCGACAGCTTCGGCGTGCGAAGTAGCATGTCCTGAGGGAGGAGCTATGCGAGACCCATCGAGTTCGCGGCCCCGGCCCGCGAGCGGTCACTCATGGCTTTGGCATATCCGGCACTCGCCGGCGACGGGCGGGGCCGCGCTGGTCTTGTTCCTGGCCGTGTCCGCCCTCTGGCTGGTCGCCGCGGGCACGGCCCGCGCGGCGATTGAAAGCCAGCCCTGCGGCTGGGGAGGGTGCCCGCAGCCTCCGTCTTACACCAGCCTGCATGTCTGGCTGCTGCTCGGCATCGCGGGGGCGGTCCTTACTGTCGTGTCGTTTGTTCTGCTGGTGCGGCGTGTGGTGGGTGAACGACGCAAGGCGGGCACCGCGCGCCTGGTGCGCCGGGCCGCGGCGGCTGGTTTCGCCGGTGTACTGGCAGAGCTGCTGGTCGTCTTCCTCGTCACTCACGTTGCGATGGTGACAGCGCCGCTGGGGTTTGAGAACTCGGGTGAGGCGGGAGCCGCCATCGGGATACTCGGCGCAGCGCAGCTGGCGCTCGCCGCCGTCCTGGCACTGGTGTGGGGAAGGCTTCTGCGGCTCAGCCCGGCAGAGCGCCGTCCCGGTAGGCGCCGGATTCGGCCATGGGCAGCGATAGCCGGCTTCGGTGGCATGGTGCTTGGCTGTGGAGCGTTCGGCGCCTGGAGCCTGCAGGCTGGCACGATTCCGTTGGTGGTCAACGCGAAGCTTATCGCGGGTGCGCCATGGGTCACGAATGTCGGGGCCTGGTGGCCTGGGCTGTTTGCAGCCATGGTGGCTCTCACGCTCCTGGCGGCTGCGGGCGCACCCGGCATGACCTCCAGAGCCGAGGGCATGGCCCCGCTCCCGCCATCCGCGAGTGACCGCGCCGCCTCTCCGGCGGCCCGCACCGTAACCATCCGCGCGACCACAGCGAGCATGCGCGCAGAGCCGGACCTTCCCAGGCGCAGCGCGGACTGGAATGAATCTCGCCAGACCGGCCCACCACGCCGCATCGGCTGGCGCCCTCGCCTCCAGGCGCCGCCCACGGGCGCTATGGCGCGGTAATCGTGGCAGTAAAGACTTCCTCATCGAGGGACGCAACAGCTGCGCGCCGGTCGGTCCACACGGGGTGGATCGAGCCATCCATGGCGGCGATGCCCTCGTAATCCCCGTACTGGTTGCCGAGGTCGGCGCCGCAGCATGATTCGTTGGTCGGGGCGGTCGTGACCTGCACGTTCTTGGCGAAGCTGAGGCCGCCGTCGGTCGAGCGCGCGTAGAAGATGTCCGTGCTCAGGTGCGCCGGGTCGTTACGGGTGTCGTTCCACGACAGGTTCACCGAGCCATCGGACGGGTCGACCGCGAGCCACTGGTTGAACTGGTCGTTGGCCACCCCGGCGGGGTCGTCGTTCACCCGCAGCCGCGGACTCCAGCTGGCGCCGCCGTTCGCGGACCGGGACACAAAGACGTCGGTGCCGTTGGCGGCAGTCTCGTCCATCCACGAGCAGTACAGCGTCCCCCGGTTGGGCCCGGTGCTGGTGTCCGCCCCGCAGGCGGGGTACACCAGGGCGCGCCTGGTGGCCATGGCCGGGATCGCGATGTCGAATGCCACCTGGGTCGGCGCAATGGTGTGCGCCGGGCCGAAGCTGTTGCCGCCGTCGGTCGAACTGGCCTCCACGATGGCGTTGTTCTGGACGTCATGCCAGGCGACATGCAGGGTGCCGTCGGGCGCGACGAAAGGATCGGCCCCGATGTCACCCTTCGGGCCTGATGCCGTGCTGCTGGCGAACACCGGAGCCGAGAAGGTCTTCCCGCCGTCGGTGGAGTGGCTGACCAGAACCCCGTTGAAGCTTGATGCGCTCCCGTCGAAACGGTCCCACGCCACGTAAACCGTGTCCCGGTGCGGGCTCGACGGATTGTCGTCCACGGCAATGTACGGCTTGTCATTGAACTTCGTTTCGCCGGGCTGAAGCGCGAAGAAGGCCGAGTTCCAGGTCCGCCCGCCGTCGGAGGAGCGCGCCACCGCCATCTCGGTGCCGTTGATGGCCACCCCGTTGGGGAACCCGCTGGAGAAGAACACCACGATGTAGGCGTAGAACACATTGCCATGGGTGTCCCAGGCCACGGAGGGATCGGAACCAAAGTCGGTCCCGTTGGTGGTGAGCGGCGGCGGCAGCGGAAGGTCCACGCCGCCCCAGCTGGACCCCCCGTTGGATGAGAAGTAACCTCGCATGGGCAGGCGGAAGATCTCGTTCGAGCCCGCCACGATCTGGGATTGATCCGACGGGTTGATGGCGATCGAGGTCTCGCTCTGCGGCCCCGCCTCGTTGCTCACATCAACATTGGGGCCCACCGCGACGCTCTGCGTCGCCCCGGGACTTGGCAGCGGCTTGAACCCGGGCGCGGAGACCGTCTGGAATTTCTGCCACCAGGTTGGCTTGCTGTAGGTGGAGGCACCAGAGTTCGTCGCCCCCGCGGCAGGAAGCGCCAGGCTGAGGTTAAGCGCCAGGACGAACAGAGAGGATGCTGCGGCGACACCTCGTAGCGGCCGTGCTATCTGCTTCCACCTCCGCAGGCGATGAAGTTCTGTTAACGGCATGCTCGCACCGGCCGGGATAGCCGGCAAGAGGCCTATTGAGCCAACTTAACCTCGATGATGGGCAGACCGTGGCATTACGACGAAGCGCCAGGCCACGGCCCGATCTCCGCACAATTCATGCTCCGGGCATGACCCCGAGCCGCGCCATGAACGTCGCGTTTCCCAGCAGATCCGGTACGACACGATCTTGCCGCCGCGCGCCTGGAGGAAGCCGACGCAGGGCAGGGAGCACGTCCGGCCGCTCGCGGGATCGTCCCTCCGGGTCCGACCAGGTCACCGGTCTGCGTGCCGGAGTACACGCCATCGACCACGATCGCGTCGCCGTCCTCGAAGGTCCGCAGGGCCACCAGCCGCTTGTCCGGGACCGCGGCACGGAACGCCTCGGGCAGCCCACGCCGCGCCCCGCGCACAACCTCGGGGCACCGCCTTGAACGCTCAGACCAGCGCCGCGCCACGGCGCACGCTCACCGGACTATGCAAGTGCTTCAAGAGGTACTACGTGCGCCACGCGAACGCCCGCTTTCGGCACGACCGAGCGTCGATCTGGCAAGATGGAGAGCGCAGAGAGCAGCGTGGGCGGCAGCCCTTCGCCTGCTGATATGCGCGGCCGCCGAGTGACCGGGATGCCACGTGCAGGCTATGCCGACGGCAGCAACCCGGCCGGTGCCGAGCAGCGTGTGCAGCGCACCGGCAACCTGTGCTGAACTCGCGCCGTGCGGCGCGGGATAGCGCAGGCCTGGCACCTCGGCTGGGTCGACCACGTCCAGATCGACGTGCAGCGCCAGGCACGCAGCGGCGCGCGACGGCACCGCTGCGGTGGGCTCAGGGAACGGCAGGCTCACAAGGCAATCCTGCCGTACCGCCCGGCAGCCGTGCCGGGGGCCAGCCGTCAAAGGCAGTCAGCGTGCAATGGCTGCCCGCCGGGCCGGCCTAGGACCTTTACCATGATCAGGCAGGGATTCTCTGGCCACAGGCCGTGGATCTCCTCCAGCGGCTGGAAGCCCAGCCGGCGGTAGAACCGGCGGGTGCGCTCGTATCCTGCGTCGGGGCGTGCCGGGCCGAGCGTCTTAACCTGGAGCAACTCCACGCCGCCCCGGATCAGGTCGGCCACCAGGGCCTCGACAAGGGCGCGGCCGATGCCGCGCCGGTGCAGGCTGCGGTCAGCGGCCAGCAGGTGGATCTCGGCTGAGCACGGAAAATGGCGGGTGGCGAGGAGCACGCCGACCGGCCGGCGCTCCGCCTGCCCGGCCGTTGATACGGACGGCCAGGCCAGATAGGCCGGCCGGTGCCGCGCCGTCTCGACGTACTCGGCGACCGCCGACTCGATGCCGAACCACTCCGGCAGCGAGCGCAGCAGCCGCTCGACCGTGGCGGGATCAGGCTCACCCGAGGTGACAATCCAGGCCGGGCCTGCGGTGGTTTCCATGGCCGCACGCTAGCGCCGGGCGCCGAGGGATCGAGTGATTTGCTAATGGCCTGCGGGGTGCTGGTCTCGGTCATGCCCGCGCAGGCGATCCTGCGGATGCTCATGACCAGTGCGTCGTGCGGAAGCTCGCTCTCCCATGGCCCGGCCCGGCGAGCGGGCCAGGATAAAGTCGGCCAGCGTCGCGAGGGAGACGAGGGCGTCGAGGTTGATGTCCTCGGCGGCGACGTCGACGCCATACCGGTGCGTGATCTCGCGCAGCAGCAGCGTGCCGGCCAGCGAGTCCAGTCCGATGCCCGTGCCGAACAGCGGCGCATCGGCGCGAGCATCAAGCAGCTCAGGGCGGCGCGTCACATCGGCAAGGATCTGGCGCAGCTCAGCGAGGATCACGGTGCACCCCGGATCCGCCGGCTGGGCCTGGCTGCCCTGGCTCATCCGGGCCGGCCGGCCGGGTCAGCCAGCCGGGCAGCTCCGGCAGCGGCCCGTCGAGCGACCGGCGGAACACGACCCGCTGCCCGCCTGCAGCCGGGAGATCGCGGTCCCCCGGCAGCGCCGCACCATCGGCTGCACGGAAGCCGGCCGCCGCCAGCGCCAGCCGCAGCGGCACGTTCCTGGCATTCAGCACCGACGGCGCCTCAAGCGCGCCTGCGCCGCTGTCAGCCGCGGACCGGATCAGCCAGGCCAGCAGCGCGTCGATCACCCCGCGTCCCATCGCCCGGCACGACATCATCAGCAGCCGCACCGTCCAGCGGCCGTCCGCGTCGTGCTCGGTAACGCAGCCGCCGACAATGCCGTCATCGCCGAACCGGTCCCTGAGCCGCACGGTAACAACTTCCCGCCCCGGCGCGCCGATCATCGCGCGGAGCGCGGCCTCCGTCGCACCCTGCCCGGCCGAGTTGAACTGCCGGGTGCGGACGGAGAGCTCATGCAGCCTCGGCACGTCGGCCTCGGCGGCCGCGACGATGGAGATCTCGGTCCGGCAGTAGCGCAGAAAGTCATCCCTGGAGCCGCCGAACTCGCGCTCGGCTTCCTGCCGGCGCCTCTTGTCCAGGTAAAGCTCGCTGCGCCGCCTGGCCTCGTCGGTCACCACGTCCGGGCTGAACACCGGCCAGTCAAGAGCATCCGTCATGTCCTCGGGCGACAGGACAAGCACGTCCGGCAGGGCGAAGGACACCTCGGCCCGCTCGTAGGGATCGTCGTCGACAAAGGCCAGGGCATCGGCGGCGATGTCCAGTTCGGCAAGGATGCGTCCGATCGCTGCTGACTTCCTGCCCCAGCCGGACTCGACCGCGACGAACTGGCCGCCGGTCGCCTGCGCCGCGTACGACGCAGCGGCCGGCGGATTCCTGCTCGCGATGGCGTGCAGCACGCCGCGCTCGCCAAGCGCGGCCAGCACGGCCACCATCTCGGGATCGGCAGGCGGCTGCCGCGCGCCCGACTCGATGAAGGTGCCGGCGAGCAGGGTGTTGTCGATGTCCCAGGCCACGCACTTGATCGTCGTCCGGCCGGCCGGGCTTGCGTCCTGCTGCCTGGCTGGCGTCATGACGGAGCCAGGCCGCCCGGCGGCAGGCGCTTCTCCATCGTCAGGTGCGCCGCCTCGAAGCCGAATTTCCGGTACAGCGCGCGCATGCCCAGGTTCCCGGCATGCACCTTGCCGGTCAGCTGGGTCAGGCCCGCATCGGCTGCCGCCTGCAGCACCGCTGCCAGCAGCAGCTCCCCGACGCGGCTCCGGTCCGGGATGTCGGCAACGGCAAGCGACCGGAAATTGCCGTACCTGGCACCAGTCAGCGAGTTGGTCCTGGGTGACATCCAGGCCCACCCCGCCAGCGCAGTGGCTGGCCGGGCCGGCCCGGGCGCCGAGGCTGCGCCATGCCCCGGCGCCAAGACCGCGACCAGCATGATCTCCCCCGGCTTGCCGAGGCCGCCCGAGACGCGCCGTCTGTGCAGGGCCGGATCGGTGATCGCCTCGTCGCTGAACGACACGCGCGCGATCTCGATCTCGAACTGCGCGATCGCGTCGAGGTCACCCTCCGCGGCGCCGCGGATCACGTACTCCGCCGGGCTGGCGGCCGGACCTGGCGCGGTCATCGCTGCTGCAGCGCCATCGGACGGAACACGATGCCGCCGCAGGCCGGGCAGCCCGCCGACTGCAGGCTGGCGATCCTGGACCACTGGCCGCCGGGCCCGACCGCGTGCACGGCGCCGCAGCCGGCGCACCGGTATGGCCTGGTGGCCGCGGCTCGCAGGTCGGCGGTGTAGAGCGGTCCCTGGTAGTCGCCGGCGATCAGCGGCGCGGGCGCCGCGGTCGTGCGCAGGTGGTACAGGTGGCTGGTGCCCGCCAGGATGCCGGCGCCGGCGTACTCATTGAAGTTCGGCGTCATCGCGCGCACCGTCAGTCCCATGCCGGTGATCAGTTCCTGGGTGCGGAGCGTTTCGTCCGGCCTACGCGCCCCGAAGGAGAAGAAGACGTGCCGGCCGGCCGCCCCGCCGAGGGCCGTCACGGCCCTGGACAGGAACAGGCTGGCTCCGGCCACCGTGTACGGCGGGTCGGTGCATGCCACCTCGAAGCCGCCGCGCAGGCCGGGCGGCAGCGGCTCGCGGAGATCGTGCTTGATGAGTTCCGCGGGCACCCCGGTACCCGCGGTGTGCGCCGCGATGCAGGACAGCACATCGGCGTCGGCGTCCACCACGGTCAGCCGCCTGATGTCCTGCGGTGTCCCGGTCAGGGCGGCGAACCTGGCAATCGCGACGGAGATGAGGTCATCGTCGCCGAGGATGATGATCCGGGTGCCGGCCAGCGCCCCTGCCTCGTGCATGGCCAGCACACGGCTGATCTTCGTGCCGACGGTGCAGTGGGTCTGATCGAGTTCCGGCTTGGCCGTCGGCGCCGCGGCGGCCGCCTGTTCTAGCGCGCCCTCAAGTGCCCTGGTGACCTCGGCGCTGGCGACCCCGCGGCCGCCGCAGGCCGGGCACCTGGCGTTCAGGCCGCGCTGGCCGCTGGCGAAGATGTCCCTGCTCGCCTGAGTCAGCCGGACCGGCCTGCTGCGGTCCACCACCCCGCGCTTGCGCAGCTCATTGCAGACGGCGGTAACGATGGGGACGGGCAGCTCGGCCATCCGGCTGATATCGCGGGCCGCGACCGGCTCGGCCCGCGCGATCGCCCGGATCACGTCCCTGACCCCGGGGGCTCCCTCGGCCAGCCCGACGGCCGACGCAACTTCGGCAATGACGGAGTCGACATCCATGCTGACGTTCGCTGCCTCCCGGTCCGCGGCTGGCCGCCGCGTTCGTCGCTGCCCGGACGGCAGACCGTAAGGTATCCTCCCACATCATGCCGGGCGACGGAGTGGCGAGCAGGTACGCGGACCTGCGGCGGCAGGAAGCGCAGACGCCGAAAATGCTCTATGCCGTGGACGCCACCGTCCCGCCGTCCTCGCCGGCCGCCGACGTCGCGAAGCTCACCGAGGCGGCCACCGCCGCCGTGCAGGCGGGGAACGGGCACGTCCTTGAGGTGAGCCACGTTGCCTTCCCCAACGACGCGGTCACTCTGGTGCTGATCCTGGCCGAGTCGCACCTCAGCATTCACACCTGGCCGGAGGAAGACCTGATCGCCATCGACCTGTTCAGCTGCGGCGCCATCGACGGCGAGGCCGTCGTCGCCGGCCTCGTGTGCTCGCTGCAGCTGGAGAACGTCACTGTCCAGCCCGTCCGGCGCGGCATCAGCCAGCAGCCCTGGTCGGCGCCCGGCCGGTAGCGGCGCCAGGCCGGTAGAGAGCTGGCGGGGTCAGGTCCGGCTGCCGGATGAGGGCTCGATCAGGTCCATCGCGCGCAATGCCGCGGCGATGGCGTTGGCGTCGCCGGTCCGGGCGAAGACATCGACGGCGGTGTCAGCGAACTTGATCACGTGCTCGTCGCCGTGCTCCACCGCGCGCGTGAAGGTGTCCCTGACCGTCTGCTCGCGGGAATCCTGTCCGGCAGGCGGCTCAGGCAGCTGAGCCCGCGGTCCGGGCTCCGCCGGGGCGTAGACGGCGGTCAGCGCGCTGCTCGCGGCCCACGCCGCGGCCAGGCTCGGCGCCCACAGCGCGGCATCCAGCGCGGGCAGCGTGCGCAGCACCGCATTGGGCGCCGTCGCGGAGTGCACAAGCATGACGCCGTTGCCGTGACCATAGAACAGGTACCGGCGCGTGGCTGCATCGACCAGGTCGGCCAGCCGCGTCCTGACCTCGGCCGGTGCAGTGGGGACACCGAAGCCCGCCAGCGCCGCCGGCCAGCCGGGCAGGCCGCCGAGCCTGCCGAGGCGATCAACGATGCCGCCCGACTGCCCGGCGATGCGCGGCACTGCTGCCAGTGCCTCGATCGGCGGCAGCGCGTGCGCCCGGCCGGCGGCGGCCGCAGCGGATGCGCCGCGATGGCCGGCCGGAATGGTCTGCCAGCGAGCAGCCCAGTAGCCGAGCCCCTGCGCTAGCTCGGCGATCCTGACGTCGTTATCGCCGTCCGTCAGCAGCGCGCGGACGGCATGACCCACCCGGATCACGCCGTGGGTGGCGGCGGCCACGACACCTGGCAGCAGCCGCGGCCACCAGGCGTTGAGCACTTCTCGCCACGGCTGCTCATCGAGTTCGCGCCCGAAGAGCGCTGTCCAGTCCGCGATCCGGCGCGGATCGCCGAGCGCGTCCTGCCAATCAGGGCCGATCGCGCCCATCCCCCGCGGGAACTCGTCAAGGCGGCGCATGTACCCGTCGAGCCAGGAACTCACCTGGTCGCTGTGGCCGTGCCGGACCATCGCCTCCGCAGCCATCGGGCCATGGTTGGACAGCCAGCCATCGAACTCGGGTCCCGTCGAATGCAGCCGCTCGTAGGCTTCGTCCAGCGTTTCCGCCGCGGCGGATGTCATGGTCCCACCTCCGTACGCCTTGCTTACATCATCCTCGCCTTTCAAGCGTGCACCTTGATCACGGAGGATCCGACATGGCGGAGCGTGTCATCTCAAACCCGAAATAGTCTCGGCCCTCGACCCGGACGCCGGCTGATCATCGAATGGACAGCCCAGCTCTAACCTCGATCTCGTGTTTCCGAGTTAGGCGGCGGTGCGGCGCAGCGTGGCCGGGTCGCGGCTTTCGGCCTGCAGCGCCGCGTGCATGTCGGCCAGCCGCTGGCCCAGCCACTTGTCGGGCAGCCCGAACCAGGCGGTGTTCCAGGCATCGGCGTAGCGTGCGGTCAGCCGCAGCATCCGCGGGCGGTTGCCGGCCACCAGGATCGGGATCGGCCGGTCCGGCGGCGGGAGCAGCACCGCGTCGCGGATCTGGTGGTAGCGGCCGGTAAAGGTCAGCCGCTCGCCGCGCAGCAGCGGTCCGATGATCTGCAGCGCCTCTTCGAACCGGGCGACACGGTGGTCGGCCGGGAAGCCGAATGCCAGGTACTCCGGGTCATACCAACCAGCGCCCAGACCCAAGACGAGACGACCACCGCTGACGCCGTCGGCGGTGACCGCCATCTTCGCCAGCAGCGCCGGGCTGCGAAACGACACGCACATCACAAGCTGGCCCAGCTCGATCGTGCTGGTCGATGCAGCGAGTGCGGCCACGATGGTCCAGCCCTCGTGGATGGCCTCGGCGGGCCTGCCCGCCGGGCCGGACAGGAAATGGTCGCAGACCCAAAGCGAATCCAGCCCGATCGCCTCGGCGTGGGTCGCAAACGCGTGCATCTCCCGCCAGGTGGGCAGCCGACCCGGTCCGTCCGACGCCCCGAACGGCAACGTCACGCCGATCCTCATCGACGCGAGAGCCTAGCGCTCAGACCGCCGCACCGCGATCCGGTCGTGAAGCGGCGCTGCTCGTGACGAACAAGAATGCCACCGAGCTGACGTCCGCGACATAGACCAGGCGTCGAGCCGCTTCGCCGCCGGCGTCGACCTCTCAGCTGCCATAAGCGGTCGACTCGAGTCGGCGGCAGCAACCCGCCAGCGCACCCGAATGACCAGATCTGCGCGCAGCCACACGCCAAGAACCGGGGCCCGCCGGAATACAGATCGAGCCGTAGGCTCACCATTCGCCGCGCCGTATGGTCGCACGCTGGCCTGTTGCTGCTGCCGAGGCTGAAGGCGAGACGGGAGCGGGCGTGAATCGAGAGAAATCGAGCGCTCCTGGGTCGGCCGGAGTCATCAGTAGCCAAGCAGGCAGACGAGTGGCAGTACGCCATGATTGCCGGCTTCGGGTGAGCTGGCCAGTTGTAGAGTGCCGTTCGTGACCGAGCCCGGGCCGTTCCAGATCGCGATTCCTGACTCCGTCCTGGGTGATCTGGCCCGGCGCCTAGCCGTTGCCCGGCTGCCGCCGCCGCAGAGCGTGCCAGACGGTGAGCCCGGCGACCCGGCCGGCGAAGACGATGAGGTGATCGATCGCATCGCCGGGCTGCTGGCCTACTGGCGCGACGGCTACGACTGGCGTGCCCAGGAGCGCCGGATGAATGCGGTGCCGCAGTTCCGGGCCACGGTGGACGGGGTCGGCCTGCACTTCCTGCACGTTCCGGGCTCCGGCCCCGACCCGATGCCGCTGCTGCTATGCAACGGCTGGCCCAGCTCCATGGTGGAGTACCTCGGGGTCCTGTCCCTGCTGACCGATCCGGCTGCGCACGGCGATGACCCTGCGGACAGCTTCACCGTGGTCGTGCCCGCGCTGCCCGGCTACGGGTTCTCCGATCGGTGCCTGGACCGGCGGCCGAATCGGCGGTGGATCGCTGACCTGTTCCACCTGCTCATGGTCGAGCAGCTGGGATACGAGCGCTATGTCGCGCATGGCGACGATATCGGCGGCGGGGTGATCAGCCGGATCGGGCTGCGCAACCCGCCGGGCCTGCTTGCTGTGCAGACCGCCAGCCCGATCTCGCCGTACCTCAGTCCCGCAGACAAGCTCACCGCGGCGGAACAGTCCTTCGTCGACGCCTCGGAGCGGTGGGACCATGACGTCGGCGCGTACGACCACGTACAGGCGACCCGGCCACGGACGCTTTCCCTCGCACTCAACGACTCCCCGGCCGGGCTGGCCGCGTGGATCCTTGAGAAGTGGCTGACCTGGAGCGACCCGGCCACCCGCGACCGGCTTAGCCCAGACGAGCTGCTCACCAACGTGATGATCTACTGGCTTACCCAGACCATCGGCAGCTCAATGCGGTTCTACGTGCCGGCGACCGCACCCCCGCTTGGCCTGGGCGAGGCGATCACGGCGCCAGCGTCGGTGCTCATCCCGCATGAGCCACACCTACCGGTGCCGCCAGAGAGCTGGCTACGCCGCGCCTACCCGGCCATGGAACGCTGCGTAGTGCTGGAGCACGGTGGCCACTTCCTTGCCTCGGAGGACCCGCACCGGTTCGCCGGCGAGATCCGCCAGACCTTCCGCCCATACCGCAGACGGTAGCCAACGTCGCACGGCTCGGCCGGAACGTGGCCAGCTGCAGTTGCCCAGGGCCAGGGCGCCGCCGCGACAGGACGCCACGGCCAGGAGCCGAGATACCAGCCGACCTCGATCAGGCCAGCAGCGACTCGCCGACCTTCACTATGCCGAGAGTGTCTCCGCAGGCATTCTTGTCGAGGCATCCGCCGAACGCCATGTAGAAGGCATCGAATGGCTGCGCGGCCAGGCCGTCCGGAGTGCCTCATTATCAAGCGGATGCCTCAGCCCGACATCGCCGCGACCAGATCAGGCATTAGGGTGCGGCGTAGGCGGCTCGCCAGGCAGTTGCGACCGCCGCCCATATCGGCGGATATTGTTTCGCAACTGGCGGGTGGGCCTATCACAGAGCGTGACGTTGCACTCCACGCCCAGGTTGATCCGTTCGCTGGCGTTGCTCTTCTCCGGCTGCGGGCAGTTCTACGCGTTTGGGTGATCGATGTCCACCGGCGGCAAGTCCTGCACTTGGTGCTTGGTGATGTTGAGCCGGATACCGTCGTCGACCCCGGTCACGGCGCTGATCGGGATAGCTACTTCCTTGCGGCCCCACAAGTGCCCTTCTTGGAGAAGCACGTGGGTCACGTGGTGGTTGCGGGGGTCGATGACCAGCCCTTCGACCTGCCCGATGTCCCCGTCGGTGGCATGGACGCGCTCGCCGCGGCGCACGGCCACTGGCGCTCATATCAGGGGCGGTTCGCGTGGTCTGCGCCTCCGCTGTCCAGCACCCGGGCAGCGTCTCGGCTGCAGATCGGCGGTGGTGCGCGCTTGAGTGAGCCCTGTGCTGGTAGCCGTTCGTGATCGCCCGGGGATGGTGGCTAACGTGGGGAGGAAGCGCTGGGGGCGGTCGGCCCGCCCCGCTGACTCATCGCTCCGGCGGGTCCCGCGGCAAAGACGTGCCATGACCGCGTCGTCTGTCCCGGGCCTTGCCGGCGAACCGGGCTTTGACATCCCGCCACGCGTCAGCGGTCGCCGGACAGGTAGGAGGCAACGGCGAAAGCTGAGTAGGCGGCCAGGAGGATCGCTCCGCTAAGCCGGGTCGTTCTGCCGGTCCGCAGAACGAGCGCCGGAAGGGCAGCCGCTACTGCCATGGCCGCGAGTTCGACGGGCCGGAAGCTGAGGGCAAGCGGCTTGAAGCCCCACGAGATGAGAGCTATCAGGGGGATCACCAGGCCGGCGATCTGGGCGCTTGAGGCCAGCGGGATCTCGGTTGCCAGCTTGACCCGGCCGCGTCGCGCCAGCAGTACCGCGCTGCCGTGCTCGGTCGCGTTTCCGATGATCGCAACGATCACGACCGCGACGAAGAACTCCGACAGGTGCGCCGTGTCTGCGAACGCTCGCAGCGCGCCGATGAGCGTTTCGCTGACGAAGGCGGTCACGACCGTCGCCACGCCGAGCACAACGAGGGCGGCGGGCAAGGACCAGCCGGTGCCTTCGGGTTCAGCGGACCTGAAGAGCTGGCACTGGCGGCGCAGCGCGTACCGGGTCACGGTCACGCAGACGACCAGGAGCAGGATGGCAACAGGAAGCGACAGCTCGGCGAGCGAGCGGCGCTCCGGATCGCCGTGGAACCCCGGCGCGGCGGCGGCGAGCACGACAAGGGTGGTGAATCCGACCAGGCCGAGCGAGATGTAGGCAGACCGGCGATCAATGAAGCCCGTCTGGCCGAACAGAAGCGTGAAGCCGAGGACGAGCAGCAGGTTGCTGGCGATCGAGCCTACGAGCGACGCCCTGACGATCGCGGTCAGGCCCCCGGAGACGGCGATGATCGCAATGATCAGCTCCGGCGCGTTACCGAACGTCGCGTTCAGGAAGCCGCCGATTCCGGGACCGGTGTGGCGGGCAAGGTTGTCCGTCGCCTCGCCGATCAGCCAGGAAAGAAGGATCAGCGCCGCGCCGGCAAGCACGAACAATGTCAGCTCGCCGACAGCGTCGAGCCGATCCAGAACCACCACGAGCGGCGCCAGCAGCAGCGGCGTCAGGAGCGCACCGCGAGCGATGTTCCCACTGGCCCTGCACACCCAGTCACCCTACTGGGCGACGCCCGCAGCCCGGCGCTCAGCCGATCCCGGCCAGACCGGGAGCTGGCTCATCACAAGAGCTCGGGAGGTCCCGGACGCGGTTGGCGGTGGCATGTGCATAGCGTTGCGATCGCCCCTGCCATGCCGGCGGCCCCGAGTTCACCGGTGCCCTGTCACGCCCATCGGGTCAAGGCTGCAGGTCCTCCCCGTCCAGCCAGTGCGCCTCGACGGAACCAGTCCCGCGCCAGTCGCGCAAGAGCGAGGCTCCAGCCCCGTGATCCCGTTACGATCGGCGGGCGGGCGCGCAGAATGCCTAGATCTGCACGCACTGGCAAAGGAGACGAGGCAACGCCGGACCCGGGTGAGTCGGCGGAGGGAGTTGAACCATTTGCCTATGCGGGCATGCTGTCCGCTGACTTTCTCGTTGGTGGCTCGGCATGACCGGGCAGGCCGACCGTTGGATCCGGCGAACCACCATCGGATGTGTCGGCATGCTCGCGTTGATCGCCAGGACTGTCTTGTACCTCCACATGCACCTGCTGGTGCAGTTGCGGCGCGGGGTCAGCGTGAGGCGCAACGCTCGCAT
>DATGVY010000507.1:0-6124 GCA_035299845.1 Streptosporangiaceae bacterium | reverse complement strand
GTCGTGTGGCGGCTGACGCGGTAACCAGTCAGCCAGGCGGGACGGCCCGGCCGAGGACGCCGGCGGGCGGCGCTAGGCTCTGAGCATGTCCAGCGCACGGCCGGCTCCGCGGTGGCATTTCCTGATTGCCCCCAGATGGCTCGGCTGGCATGCGTTCGTGGCCCTTTCCGTGGTCGGGATGCTGTGGCTGGGTGACTGGCAGTTCCACCGCGCAGAAGCGGGAAACGCGCTCAGCTGGGCGTACACGTTCGAGTGGCCCGTCTTCTCGGTCTTCGCGGTGGTGTTCTGGGTGAAGACGATCATCGACGAATTCCGGCCAGCCGCCGCTGCCGACGACGACGAGGCCGGGCAGCTCGACCTCCCGGCCGGGGTGGGTCCTGAGCACCGGGCAGGCCAGGCCGGGCAGGCGGCCGACGACGCGGCCGCCGGGCAGGATCCGGAGCTTGCCGCCTACAACGCCTACCTGGCCCGGTTGAACGAGCAGGCGCGGGGCCACGGCCGCTGGCACGGCTTGCGATAGAGGAGGTGCTCACGGTGCGCGCAGCTGTGCTCCGCTACCGGGTGATGGCCTACGTGACCGGCGTGGTGCTGATCGTGCTGTGCTTCGCCGGCATCCCGCTGCAGGTGTTCGCCGGCAACGTGGTCGTGGTGAAGTATGTGGGCACCGCGCACGGGATCCTCTACATCGTCTACCTGATTACCGCCTACCTGCTGTCCCGGCAGCTGGGGATGAAGCTGGCCAGCGCCCCGACCGTGATCCTGCTGCTGGCCGGCACCATCCCGGTGCTGACGTTCGTGGTTGAGCGCTGGGTGACCAGGCGCTTCATCAACCCGGCGCTGGCCGCAGCGGCGGCGCCGGCGGCCCGTTCCGCTGCCACGCAGTCCCAGTAAGCGCGGCCCGGCCAGCACGTGAGCCAGCACTATTTCACCGCCCGGCCGGACCCGCCGCATCGCCCTGGCCTGGTGCACGTCGTCCTGCCTGACGTGCACCTGGAGCTGCGGACCGATTCCGGGATGTTCTCGCCGGGCAGGCTGGACGCCGGCACCAGGCTGCTGCTTGAGACCGCGCCGCTGCCGCCGCCGGCCGGAGACCTGCTCGACCTGGGCTGCGGGTACGGGCCGCTGGCGCTGGTGCTCGCCGCCAGGTCCCCCGGCGCGACCATCTGGGCGGTCGACGTGAACGAGCGCGCGCTCGAGCTATGCGCCGGAAACGCGCAGCGCGCGGGACTGCCGAACGTCCGCTGCGCAGTCCCCGGTGACCCCGGGCTGCCTGCGCGATTCGGGCTGATTTGGTCCAACCCGCCGATCCGGATCGGCAAGGCGGCGCTGCACGGCCTGCTGGCCTGCTGGCTGTCCAGGCTGGCGCCCGGGACGGCTGCATATCTCGTCGTGCAGCGCAATCTGGGCGCGGACTCGCTGCAGCGCTGGCTGGCCGAGGCCGGCTGGCCGGCTCGCCGGCTGGCGGCACGAGGCGGGTACCGGGTGCTGGCGGCCTGCCCATGACCGGCCCCGGGACTGGCCCTGCAGCGCACCGCTCGCTGCGGCCCACCGACATCAAGCGGCTGAACCGGTCCTGGCGGCGGCAGACCCAGGCGAGGCTGGCGCTGCTGCTCGACTCGGTCGGCCAGCCCTTCAACGTCGGCTCCATCATCAGGACCGCCGCCGCTCTCGGCGTCGAGCAGATCTGGCTCTGCGGCGACTGCGCCTCGCCGGACCACCCGTCCGCGCGCAAGACGGCACTCGGCACCGAGCGCCTGGTCAGCTGGGAACGCGAGCCCGCTGCCGCGGCCGCCGCGGCCGCGGCGGCCGCCAGCGGCCTGCGGGTCATCGCCATCGAGCTGACCGATGGCGCGGTGCCGCTGCATGAGGCGCCGCTGTCCGGGGACGTCTGCCTGGCGCTGGGCAACGAGGACCGCGGCTGCTCCGCTGGCCTGCTCGCCGCCGCCGACGCGGTCGCCTACATCCCGCAGACGGGCCGAGTGGGCTCGCTGAACGTGGCCGCCGCCGCGGCCATCGTGCTGGCGGAAGCGCGCCGCAGGGAGTGGTCGCGTGGCTGACCGGCGCCGCACTATCCGTTCGGCATACTAAAGATCGTGCCCTGCGCGTTCCTTGATTTCCCGCGACCGCTTGCCTTCGCGCACCGCGGCGGCTCGGCGCACAGCCCGGAGAATTCCTGGCCCGCCTTCGAGCACGCGGTCGGGCTCGGCTACGCGTACATGGAGACCGACGTCCAGGCGACGGCGGACGGGGTCGTCATCGCGTTCCACGACAGGACGCTTGACCGTCTCACCGGGCGGCCTGGCCGCATCGCGCAGCTCGAGCACCGTGACCTCGCGGCCGCACGGATCGACGGCACGGAGCCGATCCCGCTGCTTGAGGACCTGCTCGGCGCGTGGCCGGATATCCGCTTCAACGTCGACGTCAAGGACTCTGCGGCCATCGGGCCGCTGGCCGAGGTACTCCGCCGGACTGCGGCGTGGGACCGGGTCTGCATCTCCTCGTTCTCTGGCAGCAGGCTCCGGGCGACCCGGCGGACGCTCGGCCGGCCGGTCTGCATGGCCACCTCGCCCGCCGCGATCGCCGCGGTGCGGCTCGGCGCGCGGCCCGGGTCATCCGTGCACTGCGCTCAGGTTCCCGCAGCCGTGGCGAGCGCGCCATTCGTGCGCCGCGCGCACGAGCTCGGACTGCAGGTCCACGCGTGGACGGTGAACGACCGCGGGCGGATGGCGGCGCTGCTTGACCGCGGCGTGGACGGCATCATGACGGACGAGACAGTCACGCTGCGTGAGGTCCTTGCATCGCGCGGCCAGTGGCATCCACGGCGGCCTGCCTAGCATTCCCGGCGATCCGGCGCGCCGTCGGGGGTTGGAAACATGGCCTGGCGGGAATCTTGTCCGAGACCTCACCGTTGACATGAAGGACGGCTGAGCGCTGGGAGGCAGCAGACTGATGGCCGAACGCTCTCTTCGCGGTACCAGGCTCGGAGCCACGAGCTACGAGAATGACCGTAACACCGATCTGGCCCCGCGTCAGGACGTGGCTTTCGATTGCCCGAAAGGCCACAGTTTCGTCGTGCCGTTCGCGGCTGAGGCCGAGATCCCGACCACCTGGGAGTGCCGGGTCTGCGGGGCAACTGCGTTCACGTCCGCTGGCGATCTGCCTGCGCCCAAGAAGGTCAAGCCGCCGCGCAGCCACTGGGACATGCTGCTGGAACGGCGGTCCGTCGCTGACCTCGAAGAGGTGCTCGCCGAGCGCCTCGCGGTGATCAGGGGACAGCGTGGCGTTGCCGATGATGTCGCGGTGAACTCCCGCGCGAGCCGCCAGCGCAAGAGCGCGTAGCCGCCCGCCGCCGCGTTAGCTGCCTGCAAGGGCGCGCAGCCGGGCGGCGATCCCCCACTGGGCGACCCGCCAGAAGGCCTCCGCCATGATGGCCCTGCTCATCTTGCTGGCGCCGCGGGTGCGCTCGGTAAACGTGATCGGCACCTCGGTGACCGTCAGGCCAGCCCTGACGGCCCGTAGGACGAGATCGATCTGGAAGCAGTATCCCCGGGAGACCACCTGCTCCAGGGTTATCGCGCGCAGCGTGTCCGCGCGGTAGGCACGGTACCCGGCGGTGGCATCGCGGATCCCGAAGCCCAGCATGATCCGCGCGTACGTGTTGGCGCCCCGCGACAGGACCTCCCGTGACTTCGGCCAGTTCAGCACGGTCCCGCCGGGCACCCAGCGCGAGCCGATCACCAGGTCGGCGTGGTCAAGCGCCGCCAGCAGGGCAGGCAGTTCCGCCGGGTCGTGCGAGCCGTCGGCGTCCATCTCCACCAGCACCCCGTAGCCGCGCTGGAGCGCCCAGCCGAAGCCGGTGATGTAGGCCGACCCGAGACCGGCCTTGGCCTGCCGGTGCAGGACGTGGACGTGCGGATCCGAGGCAGCCAGCTTGTCGGCGATCTCCCCGGTGCCGTCAGGGCTGTTGTCATCAACCACGAGGATGTCGGCATCGGCAGCCGAGGCGCGGACCCGGGCGACGATCGGCTCCAGGTTCTCTCGCTCGTTGTAGGTCGGGACGATGACGACGACGCGGCCCAGCGGGCCGCCTGGCCGTTCGGTTGCGGTCACTCTGCCTGCCTCAGCATGGTCTTGTCATGACGAACTACTGGCTCGCCAAACGCCTGCGTCGTCAAGCAGGTTCCCAGCTGCTGCCCTGGGCGCGGAAACGCCGTGCTGCCGGTCGGCAAGAATAATCGATACGCACACCTGATCGGGCCGCCGTGGGTGGAAGAGGGCCCGGGCATCCCTTCGGACCGGAGTTCGTCCCGCCGGCAACGGGTTCGGCCTCCGTTGTCTACTGGGTGCCCGGGCCCCTCCCGGGTCCAACCCCCCTGAGCAAATCTCCTGCCTCATGGCACAGCGACTTCGGACGGCTGGCCGCCCCTGGCCGCCTGGCCCGGTGCTGGACTGGGTAGCAACATACCGTCGATCCCCGTGATGTCAACCTCTCCCCTGGCCTCTCCTCGCGGCCTCCCGGCCGGGCAGATCAGCGGTCGGGCGGTGTTGTCCGGCGGCGATACGGTTAAGCCTCTCCCAGCGTGTGAGGGCGGCATGGCAGGATTGTCGGTGAGCGTCCGGTGTGCGATGCAGTCACCGCGCGCTGTGCCTTCTCGGCGCTGGTCACCGCAGTATCAGGACGTGCACCCGCCGCCGGCGGCGCGGGCATTTTCCTGACGTAGGAACCCGCATTTGCGGGATTCAATTTCCGGCTGGAGGACGAGCAATGACAGAAGGTCCGGAGTCGCAGGTCTCTGAGTCGCAGATCGCCGTGCACTGGCGCGAGGAGGAGTATTACTACCCGCCGGAGAGTTTCATCGCGCAAGCCAATGCGGCCGACCCATCGATCTCTGACCGGTTCAGCGAGGACCGGTTCCCCGATTGCTTCAAGGAGTACGCGGACCTGCTGAGCTGGGATACGCCCTGGCACACGACGCTGGACACGAGCAACGCGCCATTCTGGAAATGGTTCACCGGCGGCAGGCTGAATGCCTCGTATAACTGCGTGGACCGGCATGCCGAGGCCAGCCCGGACAAGACCGCGATCATCTTCGTGCCGGAGCTAGAGTCCGACGGCCACGTGGAGATCAGCTATTCGGAGCTGCTCCGGCAGGTGAACGAGTTCGCGGCGGTGCTGCGCGACTCCCTTGGCCTGAAGACCGGCGACCGGGTAACGCTGCACATGCCCATGGTGCCCGAGCTGCCGGTCACCATGCTGGCCTGTGCCCGGCTCGGCGTCATTCACTCGCAGGTGTTCGGCGGGTTCAGCGGTACCGCCTGCGGGCACCGGATCGCTGACTCCGGCAGCCGTGTCCTGATCACGATGGACGGCTACTACCGCGGCGGCAACCTGTCGGACCACAAGGTCAAGGCCGATGAGGCGGTCGCGGCGGCCCGCGAGGAGGGCCAGCAGGTCGACAAGGTCCTTGTCTGGCGGCGGCATGCCGGGCAGTACGCGTCGCAGACCCCGATGGTCGAGGGCAGGGACGTTTTCGTCGACGAGCTGCTTGCTGGCTACCAGGGCCGCGTGGTGGGGCCGGTATCCATGGCCGCCGAGGCGCCGCTGTTCCTGATGTACACCAGCGGCACCACCGGCCGCCCCAAGGGCTGCGTGCACAGCACCGGCGGTTATCTCGCCTACGTGGCGGGCACCTCCAAGTACTACCAGGACATCCACCCGGATGACGTGTACTGGTGCATGGCCGACATCGGCTGGATCACCGGCCATTCCTACATCGTCTACGGGCCGCTCGCGCTCGGCACCACGACGGTGATTTACGAGGGCGTGCCTAACTACCCGGACGGCGGGCGGCCCTGGCGGATCGCGGAGAAGCTCGGGGTGAACATCTTCCACACCTCGCCCACCGCGATCCGGATGCTGCGCAAGGTCGGGCCGGAGGAGCCGAAGAAGTACGACTACCACTTCAAGCACATGACCACCGTAGGCGAGCCGATCGAGCCCGAGGTCTGGCGCTGGTACCACTCCGAGGTCGGCAAGGGCGAGGCGGCCATCGTCGACACCTGGTGGCAGACCGAGAACGGCGGATTCCTCGGCAGCACGCTGCCCGCCCTGCAGCCGATGAAG
>DATGVY010000506.1:0-3499 GCA_035299845.1 Streptosporangiaceae bacterium | reverse complement strand
GCCCGGCTGCCGTAGCCGGATCCCGCTGGCCACGTCGGTGGCGCTCCGGGACGAGTCGGCCCAGCGGCCAGGTCCCTGCGTGATCACGATGTGCCGGACGGCCGGTCCTGGCTGCCGCGCCGCCGTCAGGAACCCGAGCTGGCCGCGGGACAACCCCGGCCGGCCAGCCGACACGATCACGTCCGGCCGGTGCGCGGCCGCGAAACCTGGCGTGTCCAGCAGGTACGGATAGGCGGACAGCGCATTCGGGCCCCGCCGGGCACCCGACGACGGCTCCGCTAGCACCGGCCAGCCTGCCTGCTCGGCAAGCTCAAGCAGCGGCCCGGCGCCGCCTTCGTCGCTGTCGCCGCAGACGATCACGCCGCGCTCGGTCCAGTCGATCTCCAGGCCAGCCGCCGCGCTGCGTTCCGGCCGGATCCCGAAGCTGGTCCATGGCGCTCCGTCCGGGCGGCCGTCGAGCGGCTCCGGCCAGCCGCCCGGCCCGGCGGGGTCGGCTGGCTCGCCCGGACCGGGCACCAGCGGCTCCCGCAGCGGCACGTTGACGTGCACGGGCCCGGGGAGCCCGCCCGCCGTGCCGGACGCGTGCGCCCAGGCCCGGCAGGCCAGCGACCGCCAGTAGCCGGCCATCCCCGCCCTTGCCTCCGGCACGCCTGCCTCGCAGAACCACCGGACCGCCCCCCCGTACAGCCCCAGCTGGTCGACGGCCTGGTTCGCGCCGGTGCCGCGCAGCTCAGGCGGGCGGTCAGCGGTGAGCACGATGAGCGGCACGCCCGCCTCGTCAGCCTCGATCACAGCCGGGTGGAAATGCGCCGCCGCCGTGCCCGACGTGCACGCGACCAGCACCGGGCGGCCGCTCGCCTTGGCCAGGCCGAGCGCAAGGAAGGCGGCAGAGCGCTCGTCGATCCTGACGTGCAGCCGGAGTGCTGGTCCGGGGGGACGACCCCCCGGATCCCCCCGCAGGGCCGGCCCGGGGGGGCGACCCCCCGGATCCCCCCGCAGGGCCGGCCCGGCGGGTGCGCTGCGGTCGTACAGCGCCAGGGCGAGCGGCGCGCTGCGCGAGCCTGGCGCGAGCACGGCCTCCCGCACGCCGCACCGGACGAGCTCGTCGGCCAGCACCGCCGCGAACGCGGTGGACGGGTTCATCCGGCCCCGAGGAATTGCGCGGCCGCGGTCATCCGGGCCCGCCACGGCGCCGGATCGGCCTCGAAAGCCGCGAGCCGGGCGGCGTCCGGCACCGCGTTCCTGACCGGCACCGTTCCTGCCGCCGCAGCCAGCGGATCCGCGGTGACGTCGGCGGCCAGCAGGCTCATCGTGGCGAGCCCGCACGCGTACGGCAGGGCGGGCAGCGCCGCGGCCAGCGCTACCCCGGCGGCCAGGCCCACCGACGACTCGACCGCGCTGGAAACGACGACCGGCAGGCCGCACTCGGCGGCGATCCGCAACGCCGCCGCCACGCCGCCCAGCGGCGCCGCCTTGAGCACCACGATGTCGGCGGCGCCTGCCGCGCGGACGGCCAGCGGATCGGCGGCCCGCCGGATGGACTCGTCCGCGGCCAGCGGCACGTCCACCATGCGGCGCAGCTCGGCAAGCTCCGCCAGGGTGGCGCAGGGCTGCTCGGCATATTCAAGCCCGAACGGGGCCATGGCCTGCAGCATCCGCGCGGCCTGGCTGACATTCCAGGCGCCGTTGGCATCCACCCGGATCCGGCCTGCGGGCCCGAGCGCGTCCCGAACCGCCTCGACCCGGGCGAGATCCGCCGCCCCGGGCTGGCCAGGCTCGGCCACTTTCACCTTGGCGGTACGGCAGCCGGAGCCAGCGGCGATCTCGTGCGCCCGCCGGGACCCGACAGCGGGAATGGTCACGTTCACCTCGACGGCGTCGCGGACCGGCGCCGGCCAGCCGATGAGGGCTGCCTCCAGGGCACAGGCCAGCCAGCGGGCGCATTCGCGCGGGCCGTACTCGGCGAACGGCGAGAACTCGCCCCAGCCCGCCGGGCCCTCGATCAGCGCGCCCTCCCGCACGGTGATACCCCGGAAGCTGGTCCGCATCGGGATCGCGAACGCGCGGACCCGCGGCAGCAGGTCGGCGAGGCAGTCCCGCAGCTCGGGCGCTGTCAGCCCGGTCACGGGCGGCGGGGGAACCTGGCGAAATCGGGAGCGCGCCTGCCGACGTAGGCGTCGCGGCCCTCCTGCGCTTCCTCGCTCATGTAGTACAGCATCGTCGCGTCCCCGGCGAACTGCTGCATGCCCGCGGCCCCGTCAGTGACGGCGTTCAGCGCGCCCTTGAGCATCCGCAGTGCCAGCGGCGACTTCTGCAGCAGCTCGCGGCACCAGCCGACCGTCTCGGCCTCCAGCCTGTGCAGCGGGACGACGGCGTTGACCAGGCCCATCGCCGCGGCCTCGGCCGCGCTGTACTGGCGGCACAGGTACCAGATCTCCCTGGCCTTCTTCAGCCCCACGGTGGATGCGAGCAGCCAGGATCCGTATCCGGCGTCGAACGAGCCCACTTTCGGGCCGGTCTGGCCGAAAACGGCGTTGTCGGCGGCGATCGTCAGGTCGCAGCAGACATGCAGCACGTGGCCGCCGCCGATGGCATAGCCGGCCACCATCGCGATCACCGGCTTCGGCGTCCGGCGGATCTGCACCTGCAGGTCGAGCACGTTCAGCCGGCCGACGCCGCGGGCGTCGACATAGCCATCGTCGCCGCGGACCCTCTGGTCGCCGCCCGAGCAGAACGCATGGTCGCCGGCGCCGGTCAGGATGATCACGCCGATCGACGGGTCGTCACGGGCCGCGGTGAAGGCTGCCGACAGCTCGAACAGGGTGGCAGGCCGGAATGCGTTCCGTACCTCCGGCCGGTTGATGGTGATCTTGGCGATTCCCTCGGCCGTCTCGTAGCGGATGTCGGTGAAGTCCTGCCCAGCCGGCTGCCAGTCGATCACGCGCCGCCCTCCCGCTCCCCGTGCCTCATCTGCGCTGCCTGATCTGCCCGGATTAACCTTACGACCGTGACATCCCGGCCCCTGCATGCGGTCCTGCTCCCGGCCGAGGCGGCCGGCGGCCGCCTGCTTGAGGCGCTGGCGGCAGCGCTGGACGGGACCGGCCCGGCGATCCTGCCGCTCGACCCTGGCCTGCCGCGGGATCGGCTGGACGCGCTGCTTGATGCCTTCGCCCCGGCCACCATCGAGACAGCGGACGCCGTGGTGCGGCTCGCCCCCGCCTGGACTCCAGCCGCCCCGCGGCCCGGCGTGCGGCCGGAGGTGGCGGTGGTGATCGCCACGTCGGGATCCACCGGGCGGCCCAAGGGCACGGAGCTTTCCGCCGCCGCGCTGCTCGCCTCCGCCAGGGCGTCGCTGCGCCGGATCGGCGCGCGGCCCGGCGAGCGCTGGCTGTGCTGCTTGCCGCCCAGTCACGTGGCCGGCCTGCAGGTGCTCGTTCGGTCGCTGCTCTCCGGTGCGGCGCCGGTGGTCACCGCCCGGCTCACCGCGGGCACGATCGCG
>DATGVY010000505.1:0-2308 GCA_035299845.1 Streptosporangiaceae bacterium | reverse complement strand
GCCCCGCCGTCCTGCGCCCCGCCGTCCTGCGCCCCGCCGTCCTGCGCCCCGACGTCCTGCGCCCCGACGTCCTGCGCCCCGACGTCCTGCGGCCCGACGTCCTGCGCCCCGCCGTCCTGCGGCCCGCCGACACCGACCACTGCGCCGACGACGATGCTGTGATCGCCGCCGTCGTGCACCGCCGTTGTCCTGCATTCGAGCGATGCCAGCGCGGCGTCCAGGACCGGCGCGCCGGTCACCGGGCCTGGATGGTGCGCGATCAGGTCTAGCTGGCCGTCCAGCGGGCGGCCCCTGGTAGCCAGCCAGCGAGCCGTTTTCTCTGACTCCTCATCGAGAACCGATACCGACCAGATTCCGGCCTTGAGCACTGCGTCGTGAAAGCGCGCGACCTTCTCCGCGCAGAACAGCACGAGCAGCGGATCCAGCGACACAGAGGTGAAGGCACTGACCGTCATGGCGTGCCCGGTACCCGCCAGGCTTGTGCCGACTACCACGATGCCGGTGGGGAATCGGCCCGCCGCGCGCCGGAAAGCGGCGGCGTCGGGCGCCGTCACCGGCGTGCCCTTGACAACCGGGCCCGTGACAGGCCGGCGAACGCCAGCAGGACGCCAGCCGCTGCGCAAGCCGAGCCGCCATACAGGTACCACTCGCCCGCGGCCGTATTCGTGATCACGACGCTGCCTCCCGGCGTGGCCATGGCAAGCACGAACGATGCGGCGAACCACCCCACAGCGGGCATAAGCCCCGCGGTCGGCGCCTGCATTCCCCAGGCGGCGAGAACGCTTGTCATCAGGATGGCGGCGGCGAATGCCAGCGCCGCGGCAGGCACAGGGCCGATGACCCCGCTGTAAAAGAAGCAGCCGATCACGCCTTCAAGCGCGCCGAATACAAACAGCAGCGCGTAACCGCTGCCGGTGAGGAGGGCCCCAGCGGGACGGCCCGGCGTCGCCTTCTGCACAGACTGAAGGCTAGCCAATCCCGGCGAAGAGATCGTCTTCCCAGCCGTGCGGCCCGTGGCCTGGACCGCGCGGGCCGGCCAGCAGGGTGTAGTACTCCCGGCCGAATGCCCGCCTGCCGACCTTGTCAGACAGCGCGAAGAACGGGCTGTCCACGGCTATCTGGGTCACATGCGCGCGCATCGCCTCGACCTTGGCGTCCAGGTAGCTGGTGGCGTCGATGTCCGTGGTCACCACGTCGTCCGGTACGCCGAACGGCAGATCGTCCACCGAGTCGACCTGGGTGAAGTCGGTCCCGCCCGCCGGGCTGGAGTCCGGCCCGCTGCCGCGCATCAGCTCGATCGCCTGGGCCAGCACGGACTTCGGCACGGTCGTCGCGTAGAACTTGCTGACCAGCCCGTCGGCCAGCTCGAACGCCCGCCAGGCCACCCGGTGCGCCTGGATGTGATCGGGGTGGCCGTAGAAGCCGTTGTCGTCATAGCTGACCATCACGTGCGGCCGCACCTCGCGGATCACGCTCAGCAGCTCGCCTGCCGCCTCGTCCACGTCGGCCCGCCAGAAGCTGCCGGGCCAGTCGTTGGACGGCGTGCCCATCATCCCGGAGTCATGCCACCGGCCGGCGCCGCCGAGGAACCGGTGATCGGTCACGCCGAGCGCCGCGCAGGCCGCGGCAAGCTCGCCGATCCTGTGCTCACCGAGCCCGCCGTCGGCGTCCCAGGCCAGGTGCGCGAACTCAGGCGGGATGATCTCGCCAAGCTCTCCCAGCGTGCAGGTAACAAGGGTGACCGCCGCGCCCTCGGCTGCGTACTTCGCCATCGTGGCGCCCGTGCCGATCGACTCGTCGTCGGGATGGGCGTGCACAAGCAGGAGGCCGCGACCGTCGCCGGTTTCGCTCATACCGGCGAGCTTAGCGGCGGCCTCGCACGCTGGCCGGCCGCCCCGCGGCCGCCGCCGGGATGCCTGCCGGGCAGCCGCACTGGCAAGATCTAGTCATGACGGACACCTTCCCGCGGCAGAACGCCCGGACCCAGCGGTTCACGCTCGGCGTCCCGCGGTCCTTCCAGATCTCGCCCGACGGCGGCCTGGTCGTCTTCCTCCGGTCGAAGGGCAGCTCGGATCCGGTCACCTGCCTCTGGCTGCTTGACGTCGCCACCGGCCAGGAGCACCTGATCGCCGACCCGGCCGAGCTTGGCGTCGACGGCAGCGACCTGGACCCGGCGGAGAAGGCACGCAGGGAGCGTTCGCGCGAGCAGGCAGGCGGCATCGTGGCATTCGGCTGTGACGCCGACGTCCGGCTGGCCGTGTTCGGCCTGTCCGGACGGGTGTTCGTGGCGGACCTGGCCCGATTCGGC
>DATGVY010000504.1:0-3406 GCA_035299845.1 Streptosporangiaceae bacterium | reverse complement strand
CGGCCAGCCAGCCCCGGCATGCGGCCAGCCAGCCCCGGCATGCGGCCAGCCAGCCCCGGCATGCGGCCAGCCTCCCGCCCGGCCAGGCGCCGGAGCGCGCCAGAGCGCGCTGGCCCGCGGACTCGCCCCGGACCGGCCGTGACCGGCCAGCGGCGCTCAGAACGCGAGCGCCTGCGCCCGGCGGTTCACCTCGGTGCGGCGGTGCTCGCTGATCGCCTGGACCGGCGTACCGGGAAGCGACTCGTCGGCCGTGAACAGCCAGCGCAGCGCATCCGCCTCGTCGAATCCGCAGTCAAAGAGCAGCGTAAGCGTGCCGTGCAGGCCCCGGATGACCTGGTTGCCATCGAGGAACGCCGCGGGCACGCAGAGCTTGCCGTCCGGGCGGTGCACCGCGAGGAGCTTGCGGTCGCGGAGCATCTGCCTGACCCGGCTGATGGACAAGCCGAGCCGGTCAGCAGCTTCAGGAAGGGTGAGCCAGTCGCCGATCATGCTGTCGGCCAAGGGGTCGATCTGCGCCACACCCACAAACTTCCCACACCAGGGCCACCTCCAAACACGGGCAACGCCGGGCACATCGGATTCAGGGATACGCGCCCTGCCCAGCCGCCTGCGGTAAGCCGTGCAGACCCCGGGCCGGCCTCCCGGCGGCCAGCGTCAGCTGATGGCGGCATCCCGCAACGCCGCGGCCGGGTCCGCGATCCTGGCTGCGTCGACCGGCCGGCCTGCGGCGATCAGGCGGCGGCCTTGCTGCAGGTCCCTGGGCAGGCCGACGGTCAGCAGCGCCACCAGCCGACCGCCGGCCAGCCAGCAGGCCGCGAACCGCTCGGCGGCCGGGTCGCCGCGCCAGATCAGCCGGTCAGCATCGCCGTGATACCCGGAGTACTGCACCATCCGGCCGAACTGCTCCGACCAGAAGTACGGCACCGGATCGTAGGCCTCGCTGCCGCCCAGCAGATTGGCGGCCAGCACCTCAGGCGCCCGCAGCGCGATGTCCCAGTGCTCGAACCGCAGCCTCCGCCGGTACCGCGGCGACCAGAACGCCGCGCAGTCACCCGCGGCGAAGATACCCGGTGCCGAGGTACGCAGCTGTTCATCAGTTTTTACGCCGTCTTCCACCGCGACTCCCGACCCTTCCAGCCAGCTCAATTCCGGCCGGACTCCGATCGCTGTCACGATCTCGTCAGCGGCCAGCCAGTCGCCTCCGGCCAGGACGAGCCCGCCGGGCTGCACCGACGACACGAGCTCGCCGAGCCGGAGATTCACTCCGGCGGCTGCGTACCAGCCCGATGTCCGCGAGCCTGCCTCCGGCCCTACCGCGGTAGCCAGCGGCGCAGGCCCGGACTCCACGACGGTGACCAGGCAGCCCCTGCCGGCCGCGACGGTGGCCACCTCGGCGCCGATCCAGCCGGCCCCGACAATGGCGAGCCGCAGCCCGGGCCGGAGCACCGCCCGCAGGCTGATGGCATCATCCAGGGTCCGCAGCAGGCGCTGCGGGCCCGGTCCGGGCAGTGGCAACGGCACCGCGCCGGTTGCCAGCACCAGGCGGTCGTACGCGTACTCGCCGCACCCGGTGCGCACCACGCCGCCGCCGAGTCCGGTAGCCGGCTCGCCCAGCCGGACGTCGGCGCCGAGCGCGGACAGGTCGTCCCGCAGCGTGGTGTCGTCCACCAATCCGGCCAGCAAGCCCTTGGACAAGGGCGGGCGGTCATAGGGCGGCCGCGCCTCGGCGCCGAGTAGCGTCACCGCGCCCGCGTACCCCCTGGACCGCAGTTCCTCCAACGTGCGCAGGCCGGCCAGGCCGGCTCCGACTATCACGACTCGCTCAATCCGCACGATCACCTAGGCTAGGAGCTGCGCGCGGGAGTCCGGTGCTGACCGGACTGAGAGGGCGGCTGGAAGCCGCCGACCGCAGGAACCTGATCCGGGTCATGCCGGCGAAGGGAGCGGGGATGAGCACCTCAGGCAGTGCCGACGTGCTGGTCATCGGCGGCGGGGTGATCGGCCTGAGCATTGCCTGGCGGGCCGCCCTTCGCGGCCTGCGGGTAGCCGTGGCGGATCCCGCGCCCGGCACCGGCGCATCACGTGCTGCGGCTGGGATGATCACGCCGATCTCGGAGGCTGCATACGCTGAGAAGGAACTGTTCCGGCTGGGCCGGGAGTCACAGCGCCGGTATCCGGCGTTCGCGGATGAGCTCACCGCGCTCACCGGGCTGCCGACCGGGTACCGCCAGGCCGGCACGCTGCAGGTCGCCTACGATGCCGACGACCTGGCCGTGCTCGGCGAGTACCAGGCCCTGCAGGAGTCCTTCGGCGTGCCGGCCCGGCGCCTCACCGCCCGCGAATGCCGCCAGGCGGAGCCAATGCTCGACCCGGGTATCCGCGGCGGCCTGCTGGCGGCCGACGACGCATCGATCGATCCGCGGCTGCTGACCACAGCCCTGCTCGCGGCGGCACGCCAGGCCGGTGCCGACGTCATCCTGCAGCCGGCCGCCGAGATCCTCGGTGCCGGCGACGGCCGGGCCGCGGGCGCGCTGCTGGGCGACGGCACGCGGGTGCTGGCACCCTGGGTGGTCCTCGCCGCAGGCTGGAATTCGGGATCGGTCGCGGGCCTGCCAGCTGGTACCGCGCCCCCGGTGCGGCCGGTCAAGGGCCAGATCCTGCGGCTGACGCCCGGGCCAGGCGGGCGCGGGACGGACGGCCCGCCGGGCCTGCTGGCCCGCACCGTCCGCGGCATCGTCCGCGGCTCCTCGGTCTATCTCGTGCCCAGGGAGAGCGGCGAGCTTGTCATCGGCGCCACCCAGGAAGAACTCGGCGCGGACACCAGGGTGACCGCCGGCGGGGTCTGGCAGCTTCTCCGGGATGCCCGCGCGGTCGTCCCTGGGATCACTGAGCT
The DNA here is from genome assembly GCA_035299845.1 of Streptosporangiaceae bacterium. Classification (GTDB taxonomy): domain Bacteria; phylum Actinomycetota; class Actinomycetes; order Streptosporangiales; family Streptosporangiaceae; genus Palsa-506. The sequence goes on along the minus strand of DATGVY010000504.1, from coordinate 513 downwards.
CGAGCTCGCCGAGGCCATGGCGGGCCTGCGGCCGGGCACCCCGGACAACGCGCCGGTGCTGGGCCCGTCGGCACTGCCGGGGCTGGTGATGGCCACCGGCCATTTCCGGGCCGGGGTACTGCTCGCCCCGGTAACGGCCGACATCATCACGCAATACCTGGCTACGCGGCGGATGCCGGAGATAGCAGCAGCGTTCGCGCCACAGCGCTTCACCCGCCCGGCCGGAACCACAGCGGCCGGGCCCGGCCGTGGCGGCCAGCCATCGCGGGCAGCTGGGCGGAGCAGGACAGGCGAAGGCGCCAGGCTATGAAAATCATCATTAACGGCACGGCACACGAACTCGGCGCAGGCACCAGCGTCGGCGACGCCGTCCGGCTGGTAACCACATCGGCCAGCGGGATCGCGGCGGCCGTCAACGGCGAGGTGGTACGGCGGGCATGCTGGGATTCGACCCCGGTGGCGGACGGCGACCTCGTCGAAGTGATCACCGCGGCGCAGGGTGGCTGACCCATG
>DATGVY010000503.1:0-19706 GCA_035299845.1 Streptosporangiaceae bacterium | reverse complement strand
ACCGAATGCGCACCGCGACTGTGCGAGAGGACTTCGCAGAATGGCGGCGCGCACATCGCGACTTCCATCGCAAGCTCGTGCAGGGCGCGGGCGAGCAACTGGTCCAGCTCATCGAGGTCCAGGCTGAGAGAGCCGAGCGCTATCTCCGCTTCTACCAACTTCGTGACACCAGCTTGTGGTGGAGCCGTGATACCGAGGCGGAACATCGCGAGCTACTCGAGACGATCACACGAGACCACGTGGTCAGTCGGGACAGCGTCGCAGTGATCGCCCGCCATCTGGCGCGGACCGCACTGTGGGTGATCGCTGAAGCCGATCCAGAGCGCGACCCTCTCCCCATCCGGCTCGCCCTTCAGACGGCTCTCTCTGCCCCTGTCCGTCAGGCTGACGTGGCACGCCTGCAGTAGCCCGCCATCCCTCAACCGTGTCGCCGAGCTGCTGAGGTGTGTCGCACCAGTTGCCGACGTGACGGCAGGCGGCCCTGCCGCCTAGCCGGTCGTCCCCGTCTTCGGCGTCGCGTCCTGGGTGGTGTCAGGCCGAGGTGGCTCCTGTGGACAGCGATACTGCCGTGCCCGCTGGGTGCAAGATCAGCGTCGGTTGACACGCCCCGGTATGTGGATACACTTACCAGTTGCACTAGTGGTCGTCGGCGGGATGATCACGGCGTTGCTCTTGCTCGCTGTGAGGAGTTCGACTATGCGGAAGAGGGTCCGGCGTCCGGCTTTTATGGGGAAGAGGGTCCGGTTTCTGGCGTTGGCCAGCGCAGTCATTGTGGTGACCGTGCTCCCGGGAGCAGGTGTGGCTGGGGCGGACGTGGCTGGGGCGCACACCGGGGGATACCGGCAGATTGCCAACCTCACGGGCCCGAACGTTCCGTTTTTTAAGGCACCGCCCGGCTCGCTCGTCGCGGACATTGTGTTCGTGGATCCCGCTTTGCATCGGGTGTATCTGGCCGATCAAAGCAACGTGAAGCCCGGCACCCACGGGCATGTGGTCGGTGCAGTGGACGCGTGGGATACCCGGACCTTCAAGTTCGTGGGGGCAATGTTTGGTAATTTCACCGGCCTCGCCGGCTTCCCCCAGTCCTTCGACACGGAGGGGCCCGACGGTGTCTTGGTCGACAATCTGGGTCACATCTGGGTCGGCAACGGAAACGATCGTGTGGTAGTGGGCGACGCGCGCACGATGAAGGAGATAAAGGTCATCACGACCGGGGGCAGCGGGCGAGCCGATGAGCTGGCGTATGACCCTAACAACCAGACGATCCTGGTGACCAACCCTGGGGCCTCGCCTCCGGGTTGGACCCTGATCGACGCCAGGACCTTCCGGATCCTCGGTCGGGCGACGCTGGGCGCCGGTGTACCGACGGGCTCGATTGAACAGCCCAAATTCGATCCGCTGCTCGGCGAGTTCGTCTCGTCGGTGAGCCAGCTGTCGTCGCACGACACCCATGGCGCTTTGGCGGTCGTGGACACGCAGGTGGTTCCTCACAGCCACACGGTGCCCGCCAGGGCGTTTCGGCTTTCGGCCAGGTGCAACCCACTTGGCCTGGCGATCGGCCCGGGCCGCGACCTGTTCCTCAGTTGCCTCAACTACGGCCCGCTGGTCGCCACCGCCATGCAGGGTCAGGCTGGCTTCGAGGTTGTTAAGCAGTTCACACAGGCTTGCTGCGGCGACGAGGCGTGGTACGACCCGCACCTTGGCCGCTACTACGTAGCGGACTTCCTCAACCCCCATACCACCGGCAAGCACCCTGTGGTGACAGTCGTGGATGCGAAGAATGATTCGTTCATCACCAACATCCCGATCCTCACACCCAACCTCGCTCCGAACGGCAGCGTTGCCCTTGAACCCGACATGTCATTTCATACCGTCGCAGTGGATCCGGTCACCGGCTACGTGTACGTACCAGCCGCGACCGGTATCAGGGTCTTCGCCGCCACCACGGCCGCCGCGGTCCCGTCGGCTCACACCGGCGAGCCATGGTCGGGCTGGCTGTACTGGGTGCTCGTAGCAGGCGCTGCAGCGCTCGGCTACGGCGTGTTCGAGGTCGGCCGTCGCCGTCGCAGGGCGCACGGGCACGGTCTAACCGCTCGACCGGCCAGGTCGCCGCCCTGGTGACAGACGACCTGGACGAGACGGTTGAGGGAAATCACTCGCATCGTCTGGTTGGGGAGGTGGAGGTCTCCTGATCGGTCGGGATTGTGATCGTTCCACGGGGAGCAACCCGGGAGCAACCGTTGTGCGATGTGAACTCGAGCTGAGCCCTTCGGGCGGGCAGGGCAGCCGGACGAATCACATTCGGATACGGCGCGCCCGATCGGAGGTCGCGCCGTTCGTTAGTGGAAGGGTCGATTCGGGACGCTGCTGAGTGAAGGTCGAGGAATGATGCGAGCGATCGTGATCCGCCAGCATGGTGGCCCAGAGGTCCTTCAGCCTGCTGACCTGCCCATTCCCGAGCCCTCGCGAGGTGAAGCGCTTGTTCGGGTCAAAGCGGTGTCGGTGAACGGCTTCCTCGATGTCTCGAACCGCATGGGTCAGGTGGCCTTCGCCCGGTACTCCTTTCCTCATGTGCTGGGGTCTGAGCACGCCGGGGAGGTCGCGGCGTTCGGCCCCGGCACGGACATTGCGCTGTCGGTGGGAGATCAGGTGGCCGTCTCGAATCGGATCGCGTGCGGGAGTTGTGCCAACTGCCGCGCCGGGCGGGAGGAGGCTTGCCTCGAGCTGGGTGTCATCGGTGTGACCATGCCGGGCGCGTACGCCGAATACTCGTTGGTCCCTGTCGGGAACCTCCGGCGCTTGCCAGCGGGCATGAGCCACGTCGAGGCTTCAGCGATGATCGTGAACGGACCGCTCGCTCAACACCAGCTCGATCTCGCAGGCGCCAAGCAGGGCGACTGGGTCCTCATTCAGGCCGCGGCATCTGCTTCCGGTTCGATGGCTCTGCGCAGCGCCCAGCACCGGGGGTGCCGTGTGATCGCAACGTCGCGGCAGGCCTGGAAGCGCAAGCGTCTGGCTGAACTCGGCGCAGATGTTGTGCTGGATCCAGGAAAGGAAGACTTCGCCACCGCGGTCAAGAACGCGGTCGGCGCAAACGGCGCTGACGTCGCTATCATCAACATCGGTGACCCGCACCTGTGGGAGCAGACCATCGAGTCCGTTGGCAATCGAGGGCGGATCGTTACATCAGGGGCAAAGTTCGGCGAACGCGCTGCGTTCAACGCTCGAACCTTCTACGAGAGGAACCAGACCATCATTGGCGTCCGGACCGCCAACCGTGAGAGCACGGAGCGGTGCTGGGCGCAGATCGAACGAGGCCTTCGGCCGGTTGTGGACGAGATCTTCCCGCTTCAGCAGGTCGCACAGGCGCATCGTCGAGTAGAGGCAGGCATGAACGTCGGCCGGGTCGTGCTCACCGTGGGTTGACGGAGGTCACCGCAGTGCATCGCGTCGACTTACGCTCGAAGGCTACCGGCAGTTAATACACGTAGCGCCAAGCCATACCGAAAGGGGGGTGCGCGATAGCCACTGCCCGAGCAGAAGGGGAATCCGCTGTCGGCCTCGCACGCCGCGTTCGAATGGCCGGGCGAGCGCTCGCCCGGGCAGGCCTGGTCAGCGCGTACGGCCACTGCAGCGCGCGGATCGACGACGACCACTTCGTTGTCTCTCCAATGCGGCCGCTCGGGCTGGTGGCCCGCGAGGACCCCTGCATAAAGGTCGCGACGGATCGACCGCTGCCTCCGGGAGCTGCGGGTGAGGTTCGGATCCATCAGGCTATCTACCGTAGGCGTCCTGACGTGGGTGGAGTCTGCCGGGCCCAGCCACCGGCCACCATGACGCTCTCCGTAGCCCGGATCACGCCGCGCGCATGGCATGGGTTCTCGAGCTACTTCGCGCCTGCGCCTCCGCTCTGGGACGACCCCGCGCTCGTGCGCGACGAGGCATCCGCATCCGGAGTCGCCGAGGCGCTCCGGGATGGGCCGGCCATCGTGCTGCGAGGGAACGGCGCGCTGACGGTAGGCGCGACGATCGAAGAAGCCACGGTCTTGTGCTGGTTCCTCGAGGATTCGGCCCGCCTCGAACTCGACCTACGCAAGATCGCAAACTCCGGTGCGGCGGGCAGCGAGCTCTCCGCTGCCGAGGCAAGCCGTCGAGCAACATGGGACGGCGCCCTCCTCGACCGGATGTGGGCCTACCTCACCCAGGACGACCCTGAACTCGGATCCACCGGTTAGGACTCGGACCGAGCCCTAACCGCGACGTCACCGCGCGCGTCACGGAGCGCGTGGTGGCGTGGCAGAGACGGCGTTCACGCTGTGTGCTGGCCGGCGTCGGCAGCAATCGCCTCGGCGGCCAGGAAGCCGGACGTCATCGCCTCGGCGATCGTCACGCCGGGGGCCCGGATACGCGCGACCCATCGCGGTTGCGGTGGAGTTGTCGGCCGCGTACAGGCCGGGGATCGGCTGGTCCGCATCGTTGAGCACCCGTCCGCCGTCGTCGGTCACGAGACCCGACTTCGTCCCGAGATCGCTCGGGTACACCGGCACTGCGTAGAACGGCGACGTCTCGACCGGGCCGAGCGAGGGGTGGCCCAGTGCGTGGCCGACACCTCGCGACGGCCCGCGGCCGGAGTGCTAGTCGGCACTGAGGCGGCGGTAACGGCCGCCGTAGTAGAGCAGTGGGCTGCCGCCGGGGCGCGGCTCGCTGACGCCGATGACCTGCCCGACCACGATGCTGTGGTCGCCGCCCTGATGCACGGCGGTGGTGCGGCATTCCATCGCGGCGAGTGCATCGCTCCAGATCGGAGCGCCGGTCAGCGGTCCCGGATGGTGCGGCTGCGCGTCCAGCTGCCCTTCGAGCGGGCGGCCGCGGGTGGCGAGCCATCGCGCGGTCTTCTCTGATTCCTCGTCGAGGACGGAGACTGCCCAGCTGCCCACGGCAAGGACCGCGTCGTGGAAGCGAGCGATCTTCTCCGCGCAGAACAGTACGAGCAGCGGATCCAGCGAAACCGAGGTGAACGCGCTGACAGTCATCGCGTGATCGACACCGTTGAGGCTGGTGGACACCACCACGATGCCCGTCGGAAGTCGGCCCGCCGCACGCCGGAAGGCGCCGACGTCGACCGCGGTCACATTCCGGCCAGCCATCTCGGCAGGCCTGCATGGCAGCCTGCCGCAGTCGGGGCCCGGCCGAACTCGGCCAGCTCGGTGTTGGCACCGGTGACCACCGCGACGCGCCCGATCAGTCGCCCGGTCACGCCGACACCGCGTTCTGGCTCATTGCCGTGTCTACGGCCAGCCGTCCGCAGCGCGCTCAGGGTGGCCGCCACCGCCTTGAGGTAGTCACCGGTCATGGAATCGGCGTACGCCCGCTCGGCGGGGCGGCCGCCATCGCCGCCCGCGACGACCATGATGATCCTCCCGCTGGATCGATCACGGTATTCTCCAAGGTGCCTAGGCCGTCGATGGTGGCGCGGACGACATCGCCGGCGCGCAGGAACAGCCCGCGGCCGGCTCCCACCCCGGACGGGGTCCCGGTCGGGATGACGTCGCCCGGCTCGAGCGTGACGACTTCGCTCGCGGCCGAGACCAGCTCGGCCACCGTGCAGACCATGTCGGACGTGGACGCGTCCTGCTGGAGCTCGCCGTTCACCCACAGCCGCAGCCGCAGGTCCTGCGGGTTGGGCACCTGGAACGCGGGAGTGATACCCGGTCCAAGGGGGAGGGTGCCATCCATGGACTTGGCGGCGAACCAGTCGTAGATGAAGGCGTCGGACGGCACGGCCTGCCGCCTGTGGTACCCCCGGGCGGTCACGTCGTTGGCCACGCAGTAGCCGGCCACGTGGGCGAGCGCGTCCTCGGGCGGTATGTCCCGACCGCCGACGCCGATGACGACGGCGAGCTCAGCCTCCCAGTCGTAGCGGGCCGTCTCCGGGGAGCGGACGGTGATCGGGTCGTAGGGGCCGATGACGGTCGTGGTCGGGGGCTTGAGAAAGAAGAACGGCCGCCAGCCCTGCGCGGGAATCTCACCGCCCATCTCCCGCGTGTGACTGCGGTAGTTCACGCCCGCGCAGATCACCTTGCGCGGCCACCGCAGCGGGGGGAGAAGCGCGTCGTAGTCGATGACGGGAGCATCGTATATCTCCAGGCCGCGCAGGACGCCCTCGGCCAGCCTCCAGTCGGAGACCAGGTCCAGCATGGTGCCCCATCGTTTGAGGTCCATGGGCGCGACGAGTGTCCGGTCCTCGCGCAGCACCGCCACGCCGACGATTTCGTTGTGCTGGTAGGTGGCCAGCGACCAATTCATGAGGCCTCCCCCGGGCTGAGGGCGGACACGCCGGAGACCTGGTCGTAGACGCAGGCGATATCGAGGTCGCCCCAGCCTCCGGCGAGGGCCTTGGCGAAGGCCAGCTGGCCGGAGGCGAATACCCCGGCGGCCGGGTCGGCCTTGACGGCGCAGCCCTCAATCTGCTCGAGGATGGGATGCAGGGTGCGCACGGGCCCGGGAGCGGGCGACCACGCGCGGTCGGCCATCCGCGGGCCGCGCTGCTTCCAGTTCGCTGAGTCAGCGCTGCAGCCCTCGAGAGTGCCCGGCACGAACTCCAGGTCCAGGCCGCTCCAGCGGGCCAGCGCTTCCCCATCCGTGACGGCGTGCACCGCGAGCAGAAGGTTCGCCATGCACTTCATGTGCGCGCCCGTGCCGAACGGGCCCGTGTACACCCAGAGCCCCGAGACGGTGGCGCGCATTGGCCGGACCGTGTCGATGCGGGCCAGGTCGCCAGAGACGAACATGATGGCCAGCCGTGCAGCGACCATACCAGGGCTGCCACTGATCGGGCAGGCCAGCAGGTCTCCGCCCTTGTCCAGCGGCGGGTCCCGGATGCGGCCAGTTGCTCCACGTCGATGGTGCTCATCTCGATGTGGATCGGGCCGGCCGGTGAGGCGGTGAGCGTGCTGGCCTTACCGCAGCGAACTTCCTGCAAGGAGCGGGCGTCCGGACCGATCGACACCAGCACGTCGGCCCTCGGGGCGACGTCGGCCGCTGAATCGACCACGGCGCGGCCGGCGGTGGCTAGTTCGCGTGAACCCTGGCGCCGATAACCGATGATCGGGCAGCTGCGCTCCATCAGGTTGCGCGCGACCGGCATCCCCATCTGGCCGAGGCCGACCATCCCGCTTCGATTCATAGCCGCTCCGCCGGCGCCGCTAGCTCCTGACCTCTCACCTCATGAACTGTATGCAGTTCTGCCCGGGCTTTCAAGCGCTCACTCCCGGGAAATATATGCACGTCGGCGGCGGGCCGTCCCGCTCGTGCCTGTCTAGCCGCGGGAGTGCATCCTCGATCGCATGCTGACGCCGGGCGTGAAGCTGTCCCGGAAGCGCCTGGCCCTCCGCGGTGACGCCGACATCGCGTCGGCCAGAATTCGGCGCGCGGCGATCACATGGCGGCTGCTGCGGTCTCGGGCGCGTCGCGGCCGGCCGCCGCGAGTTGACCCGATGACTCGCTGATCCGGCGACCAGGCCGCCGGGGCTGGGTGCGAGGTTTTCAGGCCGCGAGGAATGGCTGGACGGCGGCCAGGAAGTCGGCCGTTTTCTCGATCATGGTCCAGTGCCCGCAGCCCGACAGCACGTACAGCCGCGAGTCCGGGAGCAGGTCCACCAGCTGGGCCGACGAGACCCGCCAGGGCACCACGCGGTCGTCGCGTCCGTGCACCAGCAAGACCGGGATCCGGATGGCCGCGAGCTCGGCTCCGGACAGCGCCAGGTCGTCCACCCAGCGCTGCCGCGGCTCGGGAAACATTGCCCGCCATGAATCCCGGACCGGCGGGCTGAGGCTCGCCCGGTACCGCATCTCGATCAGCTCGTCGGTGATGAGCCCGCGGTCATCCGCGAACAGGCCGATGACCTGGCGCATCTGCTCGACTCCGGGGGTGTATCCCCACACCGTGTCCAGTCCAGGGGGAAGGGCCATCGCCACGCCCATCGAGCCCATCAGCACGATGCGACGTACCGCGGCCGGCCGGGCGGCCGCGACCGACAGGGCGATCGCTCCGCCCATCGAGTTGCCGATGATGTCGACGCGGCCTGCGCCGAGCGTGTCGAGCAGCGCTAGGGCGTGCTCGGTCCAGGCGGCGCGGCCGTAGCTCCGCCGCTCGCCCGTGGCAGTGCCGCCGAAGCCGAGCTGATCAGGCGCGATCACGCGGCGGTCCGCGCTGAGCGCCGGGATCACCGGACGCCAGTTGGCCGCGGCGGTGACCCCCGGGCCGGACCCGTGCAGCAGCAGCACCGGCGGCGCGGAGGCTGCCGCCGGCGTGCCGGTGTCGATGATCGTGGTGGAGACGCCCGCCACGTCGAGCTGGTCGGCGGGCAGAGCGGTCGCAGTCACTGCGCGGCGCTCCCGGTTCTGGCCGGCTGTAGCTGAGGCTGAGAGGAGGGACGGCTGACCGGGCCGAGCCACATGTCGATGGAGCCGGCCTCGTCTGGGTCGAAGGTGCGGGGGATCCAGGTCGCCTCATCCTCGATGCGGCGCACGCCGAAGGAGTACTCGTAGGTGAATCCCTCCGGGCCGAGGAAATACAGGAAGATCGCCGTGGACTGGGGATGCCGTCCCGGGCCCATCTCGATCTCGACGTCGTGCTCGACCAGGAAATGCCAACTGCGGAAGACGTCGTCGATGGATGCCACCTGGAAGTTCATGTGGCATAGTCCCGGCCCCTCGCCCCGGAAGACGGCGAGCTTATGGTGGACCGGATCGATCCGCAGCAGGCAGGCGGCGTCACCGATCCAATCCGACACCCGGGCGTTGAAGCGCGTGCTCCAGAACCGGTAAGCCTCGTGCACGTCCGGCGCGTCCAGGCACAGGTGACCGAACTCGGTGATGCCAGCCGGCCGGGTGAACGCGACCGGTCTGGTGATGTTCTCTTGCTGGCTCACGAGCTCGACTTGGTTCCCGAACGGGTCATCGAAGGCGATGAACTCACGGACGCGGCGGGACCGTGCCTCGCCGGCCGAGCCACGGCGCACGGCGAAGCCGGACCGCTCGAGCTCGGTCTCGGCGGCCGCGAGGGCGTCCGGGCCGGCCACGCTGAAGCCGGAGCAGATGACCCCGGAAGGCCCCTCGACGAGCGCGAGGCAGTGGTGGCGGTGGTCTGCGCGCAGGTGGGAGACGCCGCCCTCGGTGGGCGCCGCCAGTTCCAGGCCGACGATGTCGGTGGCGAACCGGGTGGCAGCGTCAAGGTCGGCGACACCGGACCGGACGTACGCGATGTCGGTGAGCGTGATCATCGGCTCTGGGCAAGGTCTCGGCTCATGATGCTCTCCCTCAATCGGAGGCCGGCGAGTGATGCACCCGCCAAAGTATATGCAGTTAGTGTGGACGAGGCCACCTCCCAGCAAGGCGGCGGATCTCCGTCGGCCAGGGCGGCCGTGGCCGTCCCTGTCGGAACCAGTGGATGCACTCCGTCCGCCTCCGCGGTCCGCGGTGCTCCTAAGGGTCGTTCCCGGCCAGTGCGGACTGACCGACCGGTCGGGCATCTCCCGCGGAGCGGGGGGAGGATGGCAATGTGGAGTCGCTGACCGGGCTGCCGCGCAGGAACTCTTCCGCCTCATCCAGCGTCAGCAGCGCCGGATCCGGCGTCAGGCGGCACTCGAACATTCGCCGCTCCCGCAGGCAGCAGCCCGCTCGAACAACTCCTGGCCGAAATGGGCAAGCACGCGCCCCGCGTTTCGGGTATTGAATTCGATCAGCTCGGCAAGGCTCGCCGGGTGGTCTCCGGCACTGGCGGCCGCTGGCGAATCCTGCGAGCGCTCATGCGTTTGCAGCCGCAAGCGGGGGCAGGCCTTGTCGACTTCGGACGACGGGGCGTAGATAATCACGGACGAGTTCTCGAACGCGCGGCGGTACCGCGCCGGGTCGGTCCGGAACCCGGCCAGGTCGGCGGTATGCCCGAACCGGTACAGAACGACGAACCTGACGTCCTGGCGGGCGATGATATCGGCAGTGCTGCAGGTGGCCGGGTGCAGCAGCACCTCCAGGGAATCAAGCAGCGGAGCCCGGCCGGCCGTCGGCAGCGACCGCGGATGCGCGATCCGGAACGCGCTGTAGGACTGCAGGCCGGTGTACCCGCCCATGGCCAGCACGGCGCGGTTGGTGATGCCGGAATTCATGGCCGGGGTCGAGATGACCGTGCCGCCGGTGTTGTGCTGCCGCAGCCAGGCGCCCGCGGCCGCCACCTCCGGATCCAGGATGCCGGTGTGCACCGGCTGGGTGTCCGCGCTAGCGGCGCGGACGGCCTGCAGTCCCGTGATCGCGATGACGGCGGCCGCGGCCGCCGCGGCCAGTGCGGCCACGGTCCGCCTGGGTGCCTGCCAGCGCACCAGCGACTGCAGGATTAGCCCGGCGCCGAGCGCGCCGAGTACCGAGAGCGCGCCGCCGAGGTCGCGCTCGAACCGCTGCGGGAAGCCGTCCGCCGCGGTCCGGCTGCCGGCATACATCAGGCCGCACCACAGCACCAGCGTCAGCGCGGCGAGTACCTGCCCGGGCTGGCGCAGGTACCTGATTCCCGCCACCAGCGCGGCCAGGCCGAGCACGCCGAGCCAGACCACCGAGGACGACAGGGCCGTCAGCACGTGCGGCACGCTGAGCACGGGCTGGCTCCCCAGCGCGATGCTCACCGCGGTGGACGTTCCGGACGCGCCGGCCCCGGACTTCCCGGCCAGATAGGTATACCCGGCGTACGCGACCGAGAGCACCCCCAGCGATGCCAGCGCGAGCGACAGGGCCCTGGCCAGCCGCGGTGTGTCCTCGGTGCGACGACGCGGCAGCAGGTAGGGCAGGCTCACCAGCGCCACCGCAGCGAGCAGCACCGCGAGATACAGGCTGGCCACCGAGTGGTAGAGCACCACGGACGCGCCGATGACGGCGACCATCACGCCGGACCGCACCGACGGGGCCGCCAGCAGCGTGATCAGCGCTGCGACCAGCATGACGAGGAGAAAGTAGGCGGCCGTCAGGTCGGGATAGCGGCCCTCGGCGAAGCTCGCGTACGGGCCGCGCAGCACAAGACCGGACAACGCCGCCGCGGCGAGGCCGTACTCCCAGCCCCAGAGCCTGGTCGCCAGCGCGTAGGTAGCCAGCGTGGTCAGCAGGAGGAGGGCAGGTGCGAGGACCGGAAAAAGGGCCAGCGGCGTCAGGCCGGACACCCGGCAGACGACCGCGGTCAGCGCCGAGAATCCCGGCGGGTAGATCAGGTAGGTGCCGTAGGAGCCGTGGGCCAGCATCTGCTCGGCCATCACGGCATGCGAGAACTGGTCGCTGCCGCGCAGGTAGGGCCAGTCGTGGCGGACCGGCCCGGCGTACGCGCGCAATGCCGTCAGCGCCAGGATGGCGGCCAGCACCGGCTCGCGCAGTACCGCCCCCAGCGGCCGGGCGGCCCCGGTCCCGGCAGTCCCGGTCCCGGCAGTCCCGGTCCCGGCAGCCCCCGTCCCGGCAGCCCCCGTCCCGGCAGTCCCCGTCCCGGCGGCCATAGCCCCGGCAGTCCCCGTCCCGGCGGCCATAGCCCCGGCCCCCCGGGTAGCTGCCAGCACCCCGGCAGCCAGCAGCGCGGCCAGTGTCGCCAGCAGCGTCCACCACTGGGCAGGCAGGCCAAGCGCCGAGGCAAGCGCCAGGCCGAAACCCGCCGCGATCAGCGCCAGCGTGCGCCAGTCGCCGATGGCGGCCGGCCGCGGCAGCACCGGGTCCCCCGGCTCGCCAGGCGGCCCTCGCAGCACGACGGCCACCGCGCCCGAGGCAAGCACGACCACGATCGAGGCGATGGCCACCCAGAGCGTGACGCCGGTCCCGAAGAGGCGCGCCTGGACCACGGCGAGCACCGGCACGGATGCCATCGAGATGGCTGCCGAGTAAGCCAGCCGCTCCCCCAGGCCGCCCGCCGGGCGCAGGAAGCCGGCCCAGAAGTATCCGGGCAGCACGCCCGCGGCCAGCGCCCCGAGCAAGGCGCGCGCCAGTTCCGCAAGCAATTGCCACCGCCGGTAACGGATTGAACCGTGAACTCAAGACCGGGCTTGCCGGCCGAGTTGATGGTGCTAGGTCATCCGGACCTTACACCCGCCCGGGCCTAGACTTCCTGGGTGACTATGAGCATCGGCAATCTTGACACCGTGGCCGCCCTCGGCCGGCCCGACCTGCTGGCCCCGAACGTGGCCGCCGCGCTCGCGGCGGCCGATGGCACGCTGCCGGCGGACGCCATCGGCGTTGCCGAGATCGACCCGGGCCTCGCCGACACCGCCGCGTTCTGCGAGCGGTACGACGTGGCACTCGGCGAGTCGGCGAACTGCGTGGTCGTCACCGGGCGGCGCGATGGCGAGGCTAGGTTCGCCGCCTGCGTGATCCTGGCTACCACCAGGGCCGACGTCAACGGTGTCGTCCGCCGTCAGCTGGACGTCCGCAAGGCATCCTTCGCCGCCGTCGAGCTTGCCGTCGAGGAAACTCAGATGGAGTACGGCGGCATCACCCCGATCGGGCTGCCAGCGCACTGGCCGGTCTTCGTGGACGCGGCGGTCGCGGCCGCGCCCCGGGTGATCGTCGGCAGCGGCGTGCGGCGCTCCAAATTGTCGCTGCCCGGCGAGTTGCTCGGCCGCCTGCCCGGCGCGCTGGTCCTCGACGGTCTCGGACGCTAACGGACAGCGGTTACGCAGCTCGCGACCGCCAGCCGCCACCCAGTCCCGCGGGTGCCAGCACAGCGGAGCAAGGACCCCCAGCGGCCGGCTCTTGCTAAGGCAGCCAGGACACCCGGCCGTGCAATGCCGCATAGCCGACGAACGCGACCGCGTCGATCAGGGTGTGCGCGACGACCAGCGGCGTGACCCGTCCCCACCGCCGGTACAGGTATCCGAAGATCAGGCCCATCGCCGCGTTGCCAACAAAGCCGCCGAAGCCCTGGTAGAGGTGGTACGAGCCGCGCAGGACCGAGCTGAACGCGATCGCCCGCCACGGTGTCCAGCCGAGCTGGTCCAGCCTGCGCAGCAGATACCCGATGGCCAGGACTTCCTCGAGAATGCCGTTCTGCGCCGCCTTCAGGATCAGCACCGGAATCCGCCACCAGACCGCAGGCAGGCTCTCCGGCACGACGGTCAGGCTGATCCCGAGCCTGAACGCGGTCAGGTACAGGGCAAGCCCGGTGCCGCCGATGACAGCGGCGAGCACCACGCCCCTGGCGGCGTCCTGGGCCGGGTTGCCCGCGTCCAGGCCCATGTCCGATGGCGTCTCACCGGACCGCGCCAGCAGGTAGATGACCAGGGCGACCGGGGCAAGCCCGTCGGCAACGCCGACGAGCTGCAGGACCAGGTCAAGGAGAGGCCTGCCAGGGGCCAGGGTCCCGACAAGCAGTGCCTGCTGCTGACGCAGCGCCTGCGGCGCGGTCAGCGATCCGATCAGCGAGATCAGCGCGTTCAGGCCACTGGCGCCTAGCGAAACGGCAAAGACTACGAAGATCTCCCAGCCGATCAGCCGCCTGGGCGGCAAGCTGAGGCCAGTTTCCTCCCGCAGAGCCACGTCAGGACTCTAGCCGGTGCCCAAAGGCAGGCCGACCTGGCGCAGGAGATGGCGGGAATGAGGCGGCAGACCGGTGGGCAGGGCGTGGCGCGGCAGACCACAGCGGGAGCCGGTCTGCACGGGAGGAAACGGGCGAGGTGAGCAAGTGGATCACGTCGGCCATGGCCGTGGTGGCCAGCCGGCGCCCGGCGAGGCAGGGGTCATCCAGCGCTGCCGCGTGCCGGAAGCGAGGGCCGCAGAGATCGTCGTCCCGGTGCCAGGCGAGGCGCGGAGCGCAGGGACGGCGGATCCAGCCCAGGCAGCGGACCCCGGGGCAGCCGCCTCCGAGACGGCGGATCCTGGGGCGGCGAACTCCGGGGCACCGCTCCCACGGGCAGCGGACCCCCAGGCAGCGAACCCCGAGACGGCGGATCCCCAGGCAGCGGGCCCACGGGCAGCGGACCCCGGGGCAGCGGACCCCGGGGCAGCGGACCCCCGGGCAGCAGACCCCCGGGCAGCGGACCCCCGGGCAGCGGACACCAAGGCGCCAGACCCGGCGACGGCAGACCCCGGGGCGACGGACTCGCGGGCGGCAGATCTTGCTAATGCGAGCCCAAGAGACGCGCGCCACTGGCCGCGCCTGCTGGCCGCGCACCCAGCCGTTCGTCACCTGGTCCTGCTGGGGTGCTACCTGGCCGCCGGGGTCGCCGCGACCTGGCCCCGGGCAGCGTACCTGACCGGCAGGGTGCCGGCCGTCCCTGATGTGGGCAGCTATGTCTGGGACCTGTGGTGGGTGGCGCATCAGGCTGCGCACCTCGGCAACCCGTGGTTCACCAATCTGATGGCGGCGCCGGCCGGGATTCAGCTCGGATACGACACCACCATGCCGCTGGCCGGGCTGGTGATGGCGCCGGTCACGCTGGCATCCGGCCCGGCGGCATCGTTCTTCCTGCTGACGGTCGCCATGCCCGGCCTGCTGTGCTACGTCATGTACCGGGCGGCGCGCCTGTGGCTGCGGCCGGCTGGCGCGATCGCGGCCGGCGCGCTGTTCGGGCTATCGTCCATGCTCACCTGGCAGGACTGGTATCACCTCAACATCGCAGCGGGCACCCTGGCGCTGCCGTTGACAATGGAGACCGCCATCCGGCTGCGGCGCCGCCCTGGCCTGCGCCAGGGCATCATCCTGGGCGTTGTCCTCGGCGCATCGGTGCTGGTCAACCAGGAATCCGCAGTCATGGCCGCCGTCCTTGCCGCGCTGATCATTGTTCCCTGGCTAGCCCGCCTGGCCTGGCCAGCCCGCCTGCCCGGGCTAGCACGCCGACCCCAGGTGCCCCGTCCGCCCTGGCCGTCCCGGTTAGCCCGACCGACCCGGTCGCTCTATCCGACCCGGCCAAGCCATCGGCCCCAGATAACCCGTCCGCCCTGGCTGCCCCGGCTAGCCCGGCCACCCCGGTCGCTCTATCCGACCCGGCCAAGCCATCGGCCCCGGATAGCCCGTCCGCCTTGGCTGCCCCGGCTAGCCCGGCCGCCCCGGCCAGTCCATCCGGTCTGGCCGGCCCGGCTTGCCCCCTTAGCCGTCGGCGCCCTGGTCGCTGTGGCCATCGCCAGCCCTCAGCTCATCGCCATGGCCCAGCAGGCCAGCGCAGGCGGCGCCAAAGCCAGCCCGCATCTGCTCGCGGCCGGGTACGGGATGTACGGGGCGCAGTGGCCCGGGCTGTTCGCGCCTTCGCCGCGGCTGGCCGACTTCGGGTTGTCCGGCCTGGCGGCTGCCTATCAGTACGGCCAGCCGGCCGAGGGGGTGCCGACGTTCGGCCTGGCGCTGACCACACTCGCCATGGCAGGCCTGGCCCTCTGCTGGCGGCGTCGCGGCACGCGGTCACTGGCCCTGCTGTGGCTCGGCTGCGCCGCCCTGGCCCTGGGAACTAAGCTCAACATCGACAGTCGGCGCTACGTGCTCCTCGCTGCGGCATGGCACGGCGTGCGCGTGTCACAGGCACTGCCCTATACCTGGTTTGTCCGGATTCCGGGCATGTCCGCCCTGCGCGAGGCCGACCGGCTGGCACTGCTCGGGCTCGTTCCCACCGCGCTGCTCGCCGGTGCCGCGGTCGACTGGGTCCGCGGGCACCTGCGACCGGCCGCAGCTGCCGTACTGGCGCTCACCATCCTGCCCCTCGCCGCTCTGGAAGCGGGCTGGTCCGGGCTCCCGTACCGCGAGACGATGCGCACCGCGCTGCCCGCCCTCGACGGACCCATCGCCGCTGACCGCTCCGACTCGATCGTCGTGGATGTCCCGTTCGGGCTGCGCGGCGGCCTCCCGCTGTATGGCAGCGGGATTTCCGCCGGGCCGCTGCTGCTGGCGACTGCTGACGGCCACCCGCGGGCGATCTCCTACACCTCCTGGGTGCCCGCACCCACCGCCGCCGCCGTGACCGCGCACGCCTTCTACCGGCGGCTGATCGCCGCTCAGCACGGGCAGCGCAGCTCGCCCGCCCAGCAGGCCGCCGCCCGGCGGGACGCGCGCAGCATGGACGTCGGCTGGGTGCTTGCCTGGCGGCGGCCAGGACCGGCCGTCAGCAGTTACCTCACCGAGAGCGGGTTCCGCTTCAGCTACCGGGCCGACGGCGTCTCGGTCTACCGGCCCGCCTGGCACCTCGCGGGGACTCGCCACGGACGTGCAGCGGTGATCAGAAAGCTCCCGCAGTCCCGCCAGGCATTGCAGTCCCGCCAGGCATTGCAGTCCCGGCAGGCCCAGCAGCCCCGCCGGGCTCGGCCGCCTCGGCATCTCCGGCCTGATCGCCACCGTCTCCGGTCACCCGGGCGATCGCCAGGACCGACTGGCCGAACGGCGGGCGCACGATAATGCGCTCAAGGAACCGGACAACGGGCACCACCAGCCGGTCGTAGAACTTCATCGTCCCGCCTTCGGCTGGCGTCTTCTTGAGCAGGCTGGTGAACGCGTAGTAGCAGAGCAGCCCGACCGAGTTCGCGTACCTCACGGCCACCTCCTCCAGCCCTGCGCCGGCCAGGGCGGCCCGCATCGACCGCTTCGTATAGCGCCTGACGTGCCCGGTAGCGATATCCACCGGGCTCATCGCGAACGGGAATGCCGGGCACACGAGAACGATGTAGCCGCCGCGGCGGACCAGCCTGGCCATGCTGCGCAGCGCCCCGACATGGTCATCAATGTGCTCAAGCACGTTGTAGGCGATCAGGCACGAGTGCTCGGCCCGGTCCACGGACGGCAGGGTGACCTGCTGCACCGCCACCTCCGGGTACCTGGCCATCTCCTTCTTCAGTTCCAGCAGCAGTACCGGATCCGCGTCGGTGGCGGTAAAGCTGCTGACTAGCGGGATCCACTCCCGCGCATAGTCGCCGAGGCCGCTGCCGATCTCGATGGGGCTATCACCGAGAAAGGGCTCAGCGAAGCTCGCGAACCACTTCCGGTGATTCCGGCACTCCGCGAGTGCCACCAGCACGTCGCACTGGATCTGCCGGTTGCCCCGGAGGAGCGGCCCATCGTCCACTACGTCCCCCTCGGAACGCACCGTTTCCATACGCGCTACCTTTCGCATCAGGGATATCCGGAAGGGGACAATTGCTACCGGCGGGCAGACGCCGATGGTACCGGCGGCGGCCGACTGATGCGGCCACCGGGGCCGTCCGGCCCTGCCCGGTCACCGGGCCACGTGCCACCCAGACCGGGGCGGCATGAATGGTCGGCAAAGGCCGGCACGGCGGCAAAGCCCGGCACGGCCGCAGAGCCCGGACAGCGGGCTAGCGGGCTCCGGCCTGGCCAGGCCCGGGGCCGCTCAGGCCGCCGGAGCTTCCGTCACCAGCAGGAGCCGAGGGCAGCTGCGCCATGAGCTGGTTCCAGGCTAGTTCCGTGCCAGCGGCCAGGCAGCCGTCCACGACGGCATCCGTGCCGAGCGCGCTGACCCTGACTTCCGGTAGCACCGGGGCCAGGCGGCGGAGTTCCTCGGTCACGACAGCGGCGAACCCGGGAGCCTGGCCGATCCCGCCGCCCAGTACGACAAGCTCGGGGTCGACGACAGTGACGACCGAGCAGACCGCCTTGGCTACCAGCCGCGCCTCCTGCGCCACGACCGCTGCGGCGCGCTCATCCCCGCGGGCCGCTGCGGTGAACACCCGGCGAGCCGAGACCGGTCCCCGCATCCCTGCCCGGCGGGCGGCACGCACGACAGCCGATGCCGATGCTGACGCCTCTAGCTGGCCACGCCGCCTGGCGTCGTCTTCGTCTGTGCCGTGACCCTCGGAAATCGGCATGAACGCGATCTCTCCTGCGGCGCCGTGCACACCACGGTGCAGCCTGCCGTTCAGCACCAGCCCCATGCCGATGCCGGTGCCGATCCAGACGAAGGCGAAGCTGGCGAATTCCCGGCCGTGGCCGTGCGCTTGCTCGGCGAGGGCGGCCGCGTCGACATCGTTCTCTACGACAAGATCCTGGCCGAATGCCTCCCGCAGGCCGGCCAGCACGGCCGGGCGGCCCAAGCCGGAAAGCTGGCCGGTGAGCGCCATGGCGTTGCGCCGCGGGTCATAGATGCCGGGGCTGCCGATGACCGTCTGGGTGATGGCCAGGCGGTCAAGCCCGGCCTCGGCGCAGAGGGCATCGGCCAGCCGGATCAGCTCGGCCACCCGGCCGGTCACGCTCGACGCACGGGCCCGCGCGGATGCCTTTGCGCGGATAATTCCGGTCAGGTCGGCAAGCGCACCGCGCAGGTACTGCAAGCCGATGTCGAGGCCGAGCACCAATCCCGCATCCGGCCGCAGCTCGTACAGCCGGGCGGAACGACCTGGCACGCCGGTCCGCTGCCCTGCGATCCTGACCAGGCCACAGCGCTCCACATTCGCCAGCGCGAGCGAGACCGTTGGCTTGGAAAGCCCGGACATGCGCGCCAGGTCGGCGCGCGAGCAAGGCCCAAGCTGCCGGATGTGGCCGAGCAGCAACTGCTCGTTGAGCGCCCGGATGAGCTGCGGCCTCGCCGCCTGGCCGCCGTTGAGCGGGCCGGGGCCCGGCCCGCCAGCGGACACGGCAGCTGGTTCAACGCCGACCGGCTCCTGGCGCGCACGCGCGTCCGCGGTGGCGGGCCGAGCACCGCCGGCCGGGCCACCAGCCGGAGTCGTCCCGGCCGCGCCTGATGTCATCGTCACGGCCACCTCCTCCGTCATCTTCCCCCACCTCGCCCGTCGACCACAGCAAGTGGCCAGTCCGGCCGATCGGCAGCACTGATCAAGCAGACATGCACGTCACCCACAAATAGTTAGGATACTGTCCTAACTTTCTCAGGAGAAGCCGGAACGCTGGCCGGCCGCGGCCTGGCCAGGCCGCGGCACGTGAACTTGCCCTCAAGCTCACCGAGGCCAGCTAACTGCCAGACAGCCAGCCAGGAAGCTTCTCCGGCTGGCGTGATGTCGGATGCGCTGCAGCCGCCGGCGCCCGGCGGCGAACTGGCAGGCGCTCCGGATGAGCGAACCCTTCGGCCGATCGCGGCGGATGCTGTGCCGGCCCTCTCCCGTCAGGCTGCGGCTATGGCCGGCTGCCTACCGCAGCCGGATCGCGCTCCGCGCTGAAAGTAACTCCATTGACGTTCTACACCACCCAGCCTGCAATGAGCAGCGCGGCCATCACATCGAGCCAGGCTGTATTCCTGTTTGCGGATCATTCCTTCCGGCAGGCAGCTGACCTGGAGGCGGTTGCTCGTCCCCGGCAGGAGACGAGTACCGACACCGTGTTGCCGCACGCGTTGGTGACGTAGCTGGTGTTGGTCCGCGGGTCCGTCGCGACCCCGAGCGCGCACGGGCCCACCCGGACCCTGGCCACCACCGTGTTCGTCCGCCCGCTGATCACCACCGCTTCGTCATCCCCGTTGGCCACGTAGATGGTGTTGGTCTGCGGGTCCTCGGCGACTCCGAACGCGGCCGGGAAGCCCACCCGGACTGTGGCCACCACCGTGTTCGTCCGCCCGCTGATCACAGACACCGTCTCGCTGCCCGCGTTGGTGACGTAGATGGTGTCGGTCAGCGGATCTGCTGCGACCCCGAACGGGGAGCGGCCCACCCGGACCGTGGCGATCACCGTGTTCGTCCGGCCGCTGATCACCGACACCTTGTTGCGGGCCCGGGCCACGTAGACGGTGCCGGTATGCGAGTTGGCCCCG
>DATGVY010000502.1:0-3418 GCA_035299845.1 Streptosporangiaceae bacterium | reverse complement strand
AGCAGCGAGAACGCCGTGAGGCCGAAGAACGGCAGCAGTTCGTGCAGGATGAGCTCGGAGCCGTAGTTCGCGGACGAGATCCCGTCACACGACAGCACGCCGAGGGCGAGCGGCTTGGACAGCCGTTCCTCGGCGAGCTGCTCGTTGATCAGCGGCGGGCCGAGCAGCCGCTGCTTGATCGAGTAACCGAGGCTCTCCGGAAGATCCTGGGTGGCCGCGACGGCCTTCCCAGATCCCGGAATCGTCATGCTGTATCTTTCGCTCCGCCGGACCTGACCTGTCTTTCCTACCGGCTTACGGCCCTGACCAGTGTTAACGTGGCGTCAAGATCACGGGTATGGGCGCTAAGACGGCGTCAAGATCGCTGAATGCCGCTCGCTGCAGGGGTTGACTGACCTGGAGATGAGCCGCTGGACCCGCCAACGCGCAGTCGGGGCGCACGTAGCGCTGCCGACGGCCTACGCAGGCATGCTGCTCATCGGCACCATCGCTGCTGCCCTGCACGGCCGGTTCTCCGCAACCGGCGTGCTCGTTACCGTCGCGATCCTCGTCGCGGTGGCATCAGCGGTCACCGAGCCGCTTGCGGCACCGCTGCTGGGATTGATCGGGTGGCTCACCGTGGTGGGCTTCTCCAGGCCGCCGTATGCCCAGCTGCGGCCCACCGGGCCCCTAGCCGCGCACGCGGCGGGGACGCTGGCCGCATGTAGCCTGGTGGCAGCAGGCACCGGAATGCTGGTGCGGCACGTCATGTCCTCGTCCAGATTGCGGATTGTGCATAGCCCCAACGAGCGCTGGCCCTGGCCAGCGCGCCAGCCTGGCGCCGCCGCCGGGGAGTGCGGCGGCGCGCCGAAAGCGCCTCCGGCCTGGCTGGCGCCGGATGTTCCGGCCGGCATCGACCGCCGCAGGCAGGTGGTGGGCGTGCTGCTGGCCGCCGCCGTGCTGCCGCTCCTGACCGCGGGACTCGCGCTCGGCCGGCACCATCTGAGCCTCGACGACGACCTGCTGATCTACCTCGTCGCCGTCGTCGCCGTCGCGCTCGTCGGCGGGTTCTGGCCGGCCGGGCTCGCCGCCGTCGCCGCGAGCCTGCTGCTGAACTGGTTTTTCACTCCGCCGCTGCACACCTTCACGATCGACAAGCCGGAGAATCTCCTGGCGCTATTGCTGTTCGTCACGGTCGCCGTGACAGTGAGCAGTGTCGTCCACCTGGCGGCCCGCCGCGCTGGTCAGGCCGCCCGCAGCGGGGAGGAAGCCGCGGCGCTGCTGGCCCTGGCGCAGACGGTGCTCGGCGGCGACGACACCCCTGCCGCGGTGCTCGATCACCTGACCGGCACCGTGGGCGGCCGGGCCGAGCTGGTGGAGCGCGTCGGAGGCGAGTGGGTCCGGATAGCCGCCAGCGGCCATGCGCCGGAGGCTTCCGCCAGCACCCGCGTCAGCGCGAGGCAGGGCCTGATGCTCGTCGTTGCCGGGCAGCCCCGGCCGGCTGGCCCGCGGCTTCTGGACGGATTCGCCGCGCAGGTTGCCGCCGCGCTCGACCGGGAGCGGCTGCGTACCCAGGCCGCCCAGGCCGAGGCGCTCGCCGAGGGCAACCGGATGCGGACCGCGCTGCTGGCAGCGGTCAGCCACGACCTGCGCACGCCGCTGGCGTCGATCAAGGCGAGCGTCAGCACGCTGCGGCAGGAAGACGTGGCGTGGGCCAAGGACGACGAGGCGGCGCTGCTGGCGACGATCGAGCAGTCCGCGGACCGCCTCGATGCGCTGATCGGCAATCTGCTGGACATGGGGCGCCTGTCCACCGCGTCGCTGCAGCCGTTCCTGCGCCCGGCCGCGGTTGACGAGGTGGCGCCGCTCGCGCTGCGTGGTCTTGACGCGGCGGCCCGCGTGCAGCTGCTCGTGCCGGACGGGCTGCCGCTCGTGCTCACCGATCCGGGTCTGCTGGAACGGGTGCTGGCCAACCTGTTTGCCAACGCCCTGGCTTACTCGCCGCCGGACAGGCCGCCGGCGATGCGCGCTCACCACGTGGGTGACACGGTTGTGCTTGAGGTCACCGACCACGGCCGGGGTGTGCCGGACGAATGGAAGCAGCGAATCTTCGAGCCGTTCCAGCGTGTGGGTCCTAACTCTGGTACTGGGGTGGGGCTAGGGCTGGCCGTGGCCAAGGGGTTCGTCGAGGCCATGGGCGCGTCGCTGGAGGCGGCCGACACTCTTGGCGGCGGGCTGACGATGCGCGTCACCCTTCGGGTTGCGGGCAAGGCCGCCAGCTCTGCGCTGCTTGCCGACCGATGACCCGGGTCCTGGTCATCGACGATGAGGGGTCAATCCTGCGTGCGTTGCGGATCAACCTCACCGCGCGCAAGTACGAGGTCGTCACCGCCTCCGACGGCGCGTCGGGGCTGGGCGCCATGGCGCGGGCCCGTCCCGATGTGCTGATCCTCGATCTCGGCCTGCCGGACATGGACGGCGTGGATGTGATCAAGGGCATCCGCGGATGGACATCCACCCCGATCATCGTGCTGTCGGCTGCGGGCCAGGAGAGCACGAAGGTGGCTGCGCTCGACGCGGGCGCGGACGACTACGTCACCAAGCCGTTCGGGATGGACGAGCTGCTCGCCCGGCTGCGGGCGGCCGTGCGGCGGGCATCGCCCGGGCCGGACGAGCCGGTCGTGGCCACCGAGGATTTCACGGTCGACCTGGCCGCCAAGCGGGTGGCGCGTGACGGGACCGACGTGCGGCTCACCCCCACCGAGTGGGGGCTGCTCGAAGTCCTCGTGCGCAACCGCGGCCGGCTGGTGACGCAGCGGCAGCTGCTGCAGGAGGTCTGGGGCGAGCAGTACCAGACCGAGGGCAACTACCTGCGGGTCTACGTCGCTCACCTGCGCAGGAAGCTGGAGCCTGACCCGTCGCGGCCGCGCTACCTGCTCACGGAGCCGGGCATGGGGTACCGGTTCAGCTGCGGCTGACAGCGCCAGGGCGCCTGCACCGTCTGGCGGAAAGGGCGCCGCGCCGGCCGGGCGCGCCAGCGAGAGGAGGTGGCAGAAGGTGATGTTGTTGAACACCTTGACTACGTGGGCGCTGTTCAAGTGCTGCTGTAGCACCTCGCTACTGGGTGGGCCGTCATACAGCCCGGGTATCCGCCCGTCGCGCTGCGGGATGTAATTGCCGGCATCGAGGACCGGCTTGCCGGCCAGCGGCTGCACTGGTACCGCCGGGTGGGCCGTTGGCGGGACGCTTACCGCCACTAGTTCGCCCGCTGCCGCGGCTTCGGCCGGTGTCGCCGCCCGCGCGGAAATTTCTGGCTGTGCGGCCCGGCCGGCCCCGGCATCCATCGCGGTTGCTGTCTGCACCGATATAACATCCCGAGATGGGACCTGAACGCGGCACCGGGGACGCGCAGGCGCTGCGCGAGCAATACGACTTCATC
>DATGVY010000501.1:0-13311 GCA_035299845.1 Streptosporangiaceae bacterium | reverse complement strand
TGACCGGCCTCAGCCGGCCGCGCCGCGTGCCCGCAGGGCGTCTGGCTGACCGGCCTCAGCCGGCCGCGCCGCGTGCCCGCAGTGCGTCTGGCTGACCGGCCTCAGCCGGCCGCGCCGCGTGCCCGCAGGGCGGTGATCTGCGCCTCGGTGTAGCCGAGGCCGGCCATGACGGCGTCGGTGTCCGCGCCAGGCCGCCGCGGCGGCTGCGGCGTCCCGGCCGCCGTCCGCCCGAACCGCGGCGCAGGCGCGGGCTGCACTACGCCGCCGACCTCGATGAACGTTCCGCGAGCGGCGTTGTGCGGATGAGCAGGCGCCTCTGCTGGCCCGAGCACTGGCGCGACGCAGGCATCGGTGCCGGCGAATACCTCGGCCCACTCCGCCTGGGTGCGGCCAAGGAAGACCTCGGTGAACCGGGCCCGGAGCACCGGCCAGCCGGACCGGTCGTACTGCCCGGGCAGTACGTGATCGCCGGCCTCGCGCCGCCCGGCCCCGGCGAGCCCGCCTCCAGCCGGCCCGGCCAGCCCCAGGCCTGCCAGCAAGGCGGCGTAGAACTTGGGCTCAAGCGCGCCCACCGCCAGGTAGCGGCCATCGGCTGTCTCGTAGGTGTCGTAGAACGGCGCGCCGCCGTCCAGCAGGTTCGTCCCCCGCTCGTCCCGCCAGGCACCGGCCGCCCGCAGCCCGTGAAGGAACGAAGTCAGCAGCGCGGACCCGTCCACCATCGCCGCGTCGATCACCTGGCCGAGCCCGGATCGTTCCCGCTCAACCAGGGCGGCGAGGATGCCGAGCGCGAGCAGCATGCCGCCGCCGCCGAAGTCGGCGACGAGGTTCAGCGGCGGAACGGGCCGCTGGCCGGCCCGGCCGATCGGATCGAGCGCTCCGGACACCCCGATGTAGTCGATGTCATGCCCGGCCGTGGCAGCGAGCGGGCCGTCCTGCCCCCAGCCGGTCATCCGTGCGTAGACCAGACGCGGGTTACGTTCTGCGCAGTCCGCCGGGCCGCAGCCGAGTCGCTCGGTCACCCCCGGGCGGAACCCCTCTACCAGCACGTCGGCGTTCCCGGCCAGGCGCAGCAGTGCTTCGATCCCGTCAGGATCCTTGAGGTTAAGGCCGATCGACCGGCGGCCGCGGCTGAGCGGGTCGACCGGGACGGCCGCCGCGGGGCCGCAGCCCTCGGCGCGCTCCACCCGCAGCACATCCGCGCCCAGGTCGGACAGGATCATGCAGCCGAACGGAGCGGGCGCCAGGCTCGCGATCTCGATGACCCGCACTCCGTCAAGCGGACCCACTCCACTCGCCTCCCGCGCTGGGTGTCAGGAAATGCCAACGACAGCAAAGCGCTGACGGGCTGGCCCCGCAACGTGGCCCCGTCCAACGGCGGCCCGTGGGAGGCCGGTCTGGCCGCCGACCCGGCCGGCGCCCTGGCGCTTGATCAGGGCATGCCCGACGCCGATCACGCGCCCGGCACCGGCGCGGGGACGGGCGGGGGCTCAGCATCAGGGCTACGCGGCCAGCCGGCCGTCGTCTCGACCAGTCCGTTCTCGCGGACGAGCCGGGCAGGCAATGCGAGTTCCCGCAGCCACGCCACCGCCCCGGCCCCCCGGACGATCGCCGCTGTGCTCGCGGTGTTCGCGTCCGCGCAGTTGCCGGCCGCCACGCTCACCGTCCGCCAGCAGGAGCGGGCAGGCTCGCCGGTCGCCGGGTCGATGATGTGGTGCATCCGGCGGCCGTCCAGCGTCCAGGCGCGCACCGTCGTACTGGAGGTGGCCAGGCCGCCCGAGCTGATCGCCACGGTCTGGCCGGGCGCATCCGGGCCCGCGGCGTGATCGTCGGTGACCCGTACCTGCCAGCCGCCGGCCGGCCCGGGGCCCGCGACGGCGATGTCGCCGCCGAGGCTGACCAGCACGCCGCAGCCGAGCTGCCGGGCGATGATCTCGGCGCAGTGATCGGCGGCCCAGGCCTTCGCGGTGGCGCCGAGATCGAGCTGCGCGCCGCCGGCGAGCTGGACCCGGGGCGGGTCGAGGTCCAGCCGCACACTGCGCCAGCCCGGCACCGGCCGGGTCGGCGTCGCGCCCGATGCCACGGCCTCGCCCCCCTTGATCAGGGCGAAGTCGCGGTCATAGCCAAGTTCGGTGAGGGCTCGTCCGCAGGTCGGGTCCACGGCGCCGTCGGTCAGCCGCGCGGCGCGCAGCGCCGCGCCGATCAGCTCGGCGAGGAGCTCGCTGATCCCGGCCATCGCCCCGTCCGCCGCGTTCAGCGCCGACAGCTCGGAGTCGGCCCGGAACCTGCTGCAGGCCAGGTCGACCGCCGCGAGCGCGGCGTCGGCGATACGCCGGGCCGTGGTCAGGGCCCCGGCGTCGGTGACGAGGAGCGTCGCGGTGGTGCCGAAGATGCTGAAGGTGTCACGCGCCGCCGCAGCCATCGCCGGCCGCGCGCTGTCCCGCCGCATGATCTCGGTCCTCCCTCCCTGCCCTCCGGCCCGGCATTCCGGTCGCACCAGCCCTCAGCCGAGCATGCCCGCCACACCTTAAGGATCGCTGAAGGGCCCGGCCGGGGTTCACCGGCTGAGCCGCGCAGCGCCCTCGTCGTGCCGCCGCCTCCTTTCCTGCCTCGTGCCAGCGGGCGGGCCAGCGGCCCGCAAGCCACCGCAGTGGCCTGCGGGCCGGCCGGCCGCAGGCTGCAGGTTCCGGCCGGTGCTGGCGCTACAGCGGGGCGTATCGTCACAGCATGCGCGGTTACACCCAGGACAAGGATGCCTATCTGAAGCGCCTGCGCAGGATCGAGGGACAGGTACGCGGCCTGCAGCGGATGGTAGAGCAGGACGTCTACTGCATCGACGTGCTCACCCAGGTCTCCGCGGCGACCCGGGCACTGCAAGCGGTGGCGCTCGGGCTACTCGAAGATCACCTCGGTCATTGCGTCACCTCGGCCATCGAGGACGGCGGACCCGATGCGCAGGCCAAGGTCCAGGAGGCTGCAGCGGCAATTTCCCGCCTGGTCAAGTCCTGAGGCGGCCGGCGCCAGGCTTCGCGTCCGCGAGGCGGGCGAACGCGCGCAGGTTCGCCGTGCTCTCGCCTCGCTTGATCCGCCAAGCCCACTCCTTGCGGATGGATGATGCGAAGCCGATCATCAGGGCGGCATCGAAATTCTCGTCCGAGTAGCTGAGCACGCAGCCAAGTATCCGGTCGATCTCGGCCGCCGATACCGAGCTGAGGGGCAGCCGTCCCACCAGGTAGACGTCCCCGACCGGGTCGAGCGCGAAATGGACGCCGTACATCCGGCCGCTGCGTTCCAGCAGGAACCGGTAGAACTGCGCCTGGTTCTCGTCCGGCTGGCGGCAGAAGAACGCCTCGACATGCAGGCTGTGCGCGCCGACGATCAGCCAGGTCATCGTGGCGAGCTTGTGCTGTCCCTCCAGCCGGACCAGGTACGCGCCAGGCCGCGGCGTCTCGAACGAGAGCCCGAGGCTGGCCAGGGACGACTCGAGCGCGGCGGGAAGATCGTCAGTTGTGCTCACGCGTCGACCGCGGCCGCCATCGTATTCATGGCACCGGTATACACCTTGAGCAGAGCATCGACGGTTGCGCCCCAGCCGAACCTGGCGGCATGCTCGCGGGCTCCGGCTGACAGCCGTGCCAGCGTCGCTGGCTCCGTGACAAGTTTCCTGACCGCCCGGGCATAGCTGGCCGGATCGTGGCCGTCAACAAGAATTCCCGATACCCCGTCGCGCACGGCGGTGCGCAGGCCCCCGACGGAGGCCGCGATCACCGGGGTGCCGCAAGCCTGAGCCTCGATCGCCACCAGGCCGAACGACTCGGAGTAGGACGGCACCATCACGACCGTGGCCGCCCGGTACCACTCGGCGAGCTCATGCTGCGGGCACGGCGGCTCAAGCCGGACGACGCGTGATATCCCCAGGGCAGCCGAGAGCTCGGTCAGCCGGTAGGGGTCCGCCCGGCCGGTGCCGCTCGGGCCGCCCACGAACGCCACGCAGAGCCGCCGGGCCAGGCCAGGGTCGTCGCGGGTCAGCAGGGCTGCGGCGCGCAGCACCACGTCAGGCGCCTTCAGCGGCTGCACCCGGCCGGCGAACATCAGTACCACCGCGTCGGCTGGCAGCCCGAGCAGCCGCCGTGCCTGCCGCCGCGAGCCTGGCTGGAAGACTGACAGGTTCACGCCTGGGTTGACCGTCCTGACCCTGGCGGGGTCCGCATCATAGAGCCGGATGAGCTCCCTGGCCTCCTCATCCGTATTCGCCACCAGCCGGTCAGCCGCCGTCACAACCTCTGCCTCGCCACGGATCCGCACGTCAGGCTCCGCCGCATCGCCGACAGCGAGAGCCGCGTTCTTCACCCGCCCGAGCGTATGCATGGACTGTACGAGCGGGACTCCCCAGCGCTCCTTGGCCACGGCGCCCACCTGGCCGGATAGCCAGTAGTGACCGTGCACCAGGTCATACCTGCCCGGCGCGTACGAGGCCTCGGCGCGCAGTACCTCGAAGGTGAAGTGGCACAGCTGACCGGGCAGGTCAGCCTTGTCCAGGTCCTCGAATGGCCCCGCGGTCAGGTGCCTCACCTGCACGCCGGGAGCCATCTCGGCCACCGGCGGCACGTCGCGGGACACCGCGCGGGTGAAAATGTCCACCTCGACCCCGCGCTCGGCAAGTCGCCTGGCCACCTCGACCACGTAGACGTTCAGGCCGCCCGCGTCACCCGTTCCCGGCTGCTCGAGCGGCGATGTGTGGACACTGATCGTCGCGATCCGCCGGGGAAAGCGTCGCGGCACCGGCATGCACCTCCGACTGGGGCAACCCCGGGCCGCGGCGCCGTGTTCCCGGCGCCGGCGGGTTCTGAGGCTGCCATCAGGCCAGCAGCGCGGCGACAGCTAGGCTTTGCGGCATGGGCACGCTGATACTGCTCCGGCACGGAGAGAGCGCCTGGAACGCAGCGGGGCTATTCACCGGCTGGGTGGATGTCGGGCTGTCGGACAAGGGGGAAGCCGAGGCGGCGACCGGAGGCAGGCTCCTGCGCGACGCGGGCCTGCGCCCTGACATCGTGCACACTTCCGTCCTGGCGCGGGCGATCCAGACGGCCAACATTGCGCTGGACAATGCTGGCCTGTCGTGGCTGCCGGTCCGGCGGTCGTGGCGGCTGAACGAACGGCACTACGGCGCATTGCAGGGGAAGAGCAAGGCGCAGACCCGGCAGGAGTACGGCGACGAGCAGTTCATGCTCTGGCGGCGGTCCTATGACGTGCCGCCGCCCCCGCTGGCCGATGACGACATGCTGTCGCAGCGTGCCGATCCCCGGTATGCGCTGCTGCCGGACGAGCTCAACCCGCGCACCGAGTGCCTCAAGGACGTTGTGCAGCGGATGCTGCCGTACTGGCACGACGTCATCATCCCCGACCTGGCGGCAGGCCGCACGGTCCTGGTTGCCGCCCACGGCAACTCGCTTCGCGCGCTGGTCAAGCACCTGGATGGCATCGGGGATGCGGACATCGCCGGGCTCAACATCCCGACTGGCATCCCGCTCGCCTATGAGCTTGATGCGGCATTCCGGCCCAGGGTGCCCGGGGGCCGCTACCTGGACCCGCAGGCCGCGGAGGTCGCCGCCGCCGCGGTGGCCAGCCAGGGGCGGTAACCGCGGGCGGTAGCGCGGCGCCCGGCGTCATGTGGGTTGCCAGCGGAAAAATCCGATATGGACCACTACTGTCCGGTATATGAATGTTTTGCGAACAACGGCATGTCGCGGGCCCCAGCCGATGCGCCCGGCCATGCCCGCCGCTTACCATCGAGATGTGAAAATGGGGGTGGACGTCAGTGCGCGCGCAAGCCGCACCGCCGTGCTCCGGACCCGCGCCACCGGCGGGCTGACGGCCGCCGGCCTCGCGACAGGAGCCGCTACGGCATGAGCATCCGGGCGGCGTCCAAGGCGCACGCCGGTCCTGGCGACCGCACCCAGCAGGCCAGGCTGCCAGCCGGCATCGCGTCCGTGCTATCCGTTCTATCTTCTTCTGCGGTTGTCCTCGACAGCGAGGACCGCGTGCTGACGGCCAGTTCGGCGGCCCGTGACTTCGGCCTCGTCAAGGGCGACCAGCTCGTCGTCGGGGACCTGCTCGCGCTGGTCCGCCAGGTGCGCAGGAAAGGCGAGATCCGCGAGGGCGAGATGGAGGTCTCGACCAGCAGGTTCAGCGGGCGCACCACCAGCTTCGCGGTCCGGGTGGCGCCGCTCGGCGCGGGGGTCGGCGGCGGCGGGCTGGTGCTGCTGCTAGCGGAGGACCAGACCGAGAGCCGCCGGGTGGAGGAAGTCCGCCGGGACTTCGTGGCCAACACCAGCCATGAGCTCAAGACCCCGGTGGGGGCACTCGCACTGCTCGCCGAGACCGTAGAGGATGCGGCCGATGACCCGGAAGCGGTCCGCCGCTTCGCCGGCCGGATGCGGCAGGAGGCATCCCGGCTCACCAACCTGGTGCAGGACCTGATCACGCTGTCCAGGATTCAGGCCGCCGAGCCGGTCCCCGACCCCATCACGGTCAACCTCGACGTCGTGGTGGCCGAGGCGCTGGACCGGTGCCGGATGAAGGCAAGCGCCGGCGGCATCGAGCTCGCCGCCAGCGGTCCGCACGGCCTGTCCGTGCTCGGCGACGAGGACCTCCTCATCACCGCGCTCCGCAACTTGCTGGAGAACGCGGTTGCTTACAGCCCGGAGAAAACCCGGGTGGTTGTCTCAACCCGCCGGCCGAGCGACGATTCGGTCGAGATCAGCGTTGCGGACCAGGGAATCGGCATACCGGAGCGCGACCTTGAGCGTATTTTCGAGCGGTTTTACCGGGTCGACCCGGCCAGGTCCCGGGCCACTGGCGGGACGGGCCTCGGGCTGGCCATCGTCAAGCACGTCACCGCCGCGCACGGCGGCAAGGTAACGGTCTGGAGCAAGGAGGGCGCCGGATCGACCTTCACCCTGCGACTGCCGCTGCGGCCGGATGCCCCCGCCGTCAGCGGAGGTCCTGTCTATGCGATCGCGCAATCTGCCAGGAAGGCGGTCTCATGACCCGGGTGCTCGTGGTTGAGGACGAGGAATCTTTCAGCGACGCGCTTTCGTACATGCTGCGCAAGGAGGGATTCGAGGTCGCGGTCTGCCCGACCGGCCCCGATGCGATCGAGACCTTCGACCGGACCGGCGCCGACCTGGTACTCCTCGACCTGATGCTCCCCGGCCTGCCGGGCAGCGAGGTCTGCCGGACGCTGCGCGAGCGGTCGAACGTTCCAGTGATCATGCTGACCGCGAAGGACAGCGAGATCGACAAGGTGGTTGGCCTCGAACTCGGCGCCGACGACTACGTGACCAAGCCGTTCTCCTCGCGGGAGCTTGTCGCGCGGATGCGCGCCGTGCTGCGGCGGCGCGGTGAGTCCGACGAGCCGGTCGCCTCGATCATGGAGTCGGGCCCGGTGCGGATGGACGTCGAGCGGCACGTCGTGACGGTCCGCGGCGAGCAAGTGCAGCTGCCGCTGAAGGAGTTCGAGCTGCTTGAGGTGCTGCTGCGCAATGCCGGGCGGGTGCTGACCCGGATGCAGCTGATCGACCGCGTCTGGGGGGCGGACTACGTCGGGGATACCAAGACGCTGGACGTCCACGTAAAGCGGCTGCGGGCGAAGGTGGAGGCCGATCCCGCCAGCCCGGGCCACATCATCACCGTGCGCGGGCTCGGGTACAAGTTCGAGCCGGTCGGCTGATCCCCTGGGCTCCGCCGGTTTCTGCGGATAGTCAGCTCGGCCGGCTACGTCAGCTTGAGGTGCTCGGTGCCGGCGTGGGCGTAGCGGCTGCGCCCGGCGTGGCCGTCGCGGTGCCGGCCGGCCCTGGGTTCCGGGCCGGCGTGGGCGCGGGCGCGGGCGAGAACGTCGAGTAGTACTGCTGCTGCGGCATCACCGGCACGCTGAGCGTGACGCTGCCGGCGTTCTGGAAGTTCATGATCACGCGGATGAAGCTGCCGCCTGTCAGCGAGTGCAGGAGGCCGGTCAGGACCACCTTGGGCTGCGGGCCAGTCAGGAAGACGGGACTGCCCTGGGTCAGGCTGACCGGTCCGCCGCCAGGTAGCTGGACCGACTTCGCCGTGCCGGGCGCCGAGATACTCAGCAGCTGGTCTGGCGATCCGCCGTCGACCAGGGCGAGGAACAGGCCAGCGGACTTTCCGGCGGCAAGCGCCGAGTTCGCCGGCGCCCCGAGCACGAACACGTTCCTGATGGCTATCCGGTGCAGCACCAGGCCAGCGCCATCGGTCGGCACATGCCATTGCTGCGTCGGTGCGTTGACGCCAGCCTCACATCCAGCGAGCGCGGGAACCAGCGCGGCAACCGCCGCGATGAACAGGCGGCCTGGCGTTGCCCGCCAGTGATCAGCTCCGTGGCTGCTCCGGCTCACGACGTGCTCTCCTCGTCCACATGATGTGCGGCACTGCGACGCCGAAAGCGTAGCTGCCGGCTCCATCCCGGCGAGCGCCGGCCCGGTCCGTGCCCCGCGTTCCTTGATCACGGAGGATCCGGCATGCCCGTGCGTGTCAGATCCTCCGTGATCAAGGAACCCCGCACGGTGATCAAGGAACCCCGCACGGTCTGTGCCGGTCCGGCGCCTGTGCCGTGGGCCCGTGCTGGCGCCGGCTACGCCCAGTACGGGCGGCTGCCGGAATGGCAGCGCCAGCGATGTCCCGGACAGCCAGCCGGGCCTGGGCAGCATTGCCGCCTAGCTTTTATTCTTTTATTACGGGGTCGCCAGTGACCGGAACTGGCGAGTCAGCCGCGATGCCGGTCCCAGGTTGCGCGCGACCAGGCCGACCGTGCCATCGGCGTGCACGAGGACCGCAATGAGCCCGTGCGGATGGTAGGCCGTGGCGAGCACTCCCCGGGTGTCGCGGGCGACCTTCCGCTGGGGCTGCCCGGCACCCGCCGCAAGCCGCCGGACCTGCGGCATGTCTCCGCCGGTTCCCACCAGGTAGAAGGTCACCCCGGCGGCGTCCGCCTGCCGCCTGAGCCGCCGCAGCGCGGCACTGCACTGGCAGCCGGCCGGCACCAGCGCGAGCACTGAGGGCACCAGCGAGGCCAACGGCACCTTATGGCCGGCCATGACCACTGTCGCATGGGGCAACGGTGCGAACGTCCGCCCGGGCTTCGCCGCGGGCTGCCCCGGCGCCGGGGCCGGCCCGATCGAGACGGCTGGCACCCGCGCCGACGGCGCGGCCCGCGGGGCGCCGCTCTGGCCGGCCGTGAAGACCGTGAGCAGCACGCCGGAAATCAGGACCATCGCCAGGCAGCCCGCCAGCAGCGGAAGCACGAGGCCGTCGCGGGTCAGTGGCCCGTGCAGCCGCCCGATGCGCATCTGCCGCCGCTGCGCGCGCAGCTCACGGTGGTAAGCCTGCACGTCACGATCGAGTTCCCTGGCATCATCGGGAACCTCGACGTCGACCGGGGGAAGGCCAGAGTCGTCCCGGTCGGGTTCACCGCCAACGTTCACGCGCACCTCTCCGGCGTGAGCGGCCACGTCATCTCCAGTATGCGGCCCGGCGGGCGATGACGTTACCCTGCGGTACCAGCAAACGCCGGGGGTTTCTGAGCCACCGGGCCGATCGAAGGACCGGCGGGACTATTGCTGGCCACTGCTACCGTCGGCCCGCGGGTGTAATGGCGTAACCGCCGCGGGTCAGGCTTGCCTGTTCCAGGGACGGACCTCCCGCTGGCCGTGAACCGGGCCCCGGAGGGCGGCAGTGCTGGCGCCTGCGGGGCGGCAGTGCCGGCGCCTGCGGGGCCGCAGTGCCGGCGCCTGCTGGCCGTGCCTAGTTCGTTGGCACGCCGGCGGCTGCTGGCCGTAACTCGCTGCCGGCCATCCGGCGCTCAGCAGCGCGGCATCGGCGACACTCGCTCGCGATCAATTTGAACGTCTTGAATTGCACTACTGACCTGCATGTTTGCCGTAAACGACGGCTAATCGCCCGTGTTCGGCGTGGTAACATAGCTTCAGCGGAAGGGGTACATGCCACATGTCTTTCAAGGTCGGCGACACTGTCGTCTACCCCCACCATGGGGCTGCTCGGATCGAAGAGATCGAGACCCGTTCGATCAAGGGTGAGGAAAAGTCTTACCTCGTACTCAAGGTCGACAAGGGCGACCTCACGGTGCGCGTTCCCGCGGACAATGCCGAGCTGGTAGGCGTCCGGGATGTGGTCGGGCAGGAAGGGCTGGAGAGGGTGTTCGAGGTGCTGCGAGCCCCGTACACCGAGGAGCCGACCAACTGGTCCCGGCGGTACAAGGCCAACCTGGAGAAGCTCGCCTCTGGCGATGTCAACAAGGTGGCCGAGGTCGTCCGTGACCTGTGGCGCCGGGACAGGGAACGCGGCCTTTCGGCCGGCGAGAAGCGCATGCTCGCCAAGGCCAGGCAGATCCTGGTCAGCGAGCTTGCCCTGGCCGAGAAGACGAATGAGGACAAGGCCGAGGCGCTGCTCGACGAGATCCTCGCGTCCTGACGCCCCTCCGCCGGCCTCGCGGGCCGCGGGTGCATCACCAGGCCGTAGGCCCGTCTGAGAGCATGCCGGGTGCGGTTGTCCTGCGCTGCCTCCCGGAATCGTGATGGCGGCCGTGCTGCCGCGGGTAGGCGTCGGGGCTGACGTCCACCCATACGGCGACGGCCTGCGGCTGTACCTGGCCGGCTTGCTCTGGCCGGATGAGCGAGGCCTGGCTGGTCATTCTGACGGGGACGTCGCGGCTCATGCGGCATGTGATGCGCTGCTGTCAGCCGCAGGCCTCGGCGATCTCGGTGCGCAGTTCGGGACAGCCGACGCCCGCTGGAAGGGTGCCGCGGGCACCGTCCTGCTGGAGGAAACCGCGCGGCTGCTGGCGGCCGCGGGTTTTACGGTGGGCAACGTCGCGATTCAGGTGATCGGGAATCGCCCCAGGATCGCCTCGCGCCGGGCCGAGGCCGAGCGCGTGTTGTCTGCCGCGCTCGGCGGCGCACCGGTCAGCGTATCGGGCACGACGACCGACGGACTCGGCCTCACCGGCCGGGGCGAGGGGATCGCGGCGATCGCCACCGCGCTCGTACTCGGCTGAGGCCTTGCAGCATTACACCCAGGCTGGCGCGGCGCGCAGCCAGCGCCGCTCGTCGTCATAGCGCAGCTGTACCTGCGCCACGGCCAGGCATACCGGCTCGCCGGTTCCAGCGTGCGCAGAGGCCTGTTCCTTCCGGCTGGCGAGGTGTTGTTAACCTTTCAGGTCCCCTGGGCCTCTATTGGAGTGTGGGACTTGCGCGGCAAGGGGCCAGACCGGGTACGGCCCGGTACGGCGATCAACTACGAGCAGGTGTTCCGGGATGCCGCGCCAGGCCTGTGGAGGACGGTCTACGCCTTCGCGGCAGGTCGTCGTGCGGTGGCGGACGATGCTGTGGCTGAGGCCTTTGCGCGCGCCCTGGAGCGGGCCGGCCAGATCCGCGACCCGGTGCCCTGGCTGTATCGCACCGCTTTCCGGCTGGCGACGGAGGATCTTCGGCGAGAGCGCCGGAAACCGGAACCTGAGCCTGACCAGGCTCCTGCCCCGGCGGCCGGGCTCGGAGCCCTGCTGCCGGCCCTGCGGCAGCTAAGTCCCGCGCAGCGCGCCGCGGTCGTCCTTCATTACGAGGCTGACCTGTCTGTCCAGGAGGTCGCCAGGCGGATGGGGACGTCGGTGGGGGCCGTGAAGGTGCACCTGTTCCGGGGCAGGCGCCGGCTGCGCGAGCTCCTTGGGGCTGAGGAGGCAGACGATGCCTGAACGCTGGCAGCAAGAGCTTCGGAAGCTCACAAGCCTGGAGCCGCCGGCCGGCCTGTGGGATCAAGTGATGCGAGGGCCCCGGCGCGAGCCGCGGCGGGCGCATCGGACATGGCAGGTGATCGCCCCCATCGCCGCCGCGCTGGCTGTTGCGGTGGTGGTCGGCACGCTTGCCCTGGTTCGGTCCTTCGGCCCTTCAGCCATCCGGCCGGGTTCCTCAGCCCAGCGCCAGGCCGGGCGCTTCGTCGATCCGCAATTCGGGTGGACCATCGGAGTCCCGAAGGGGCTGCAGGTGGGGCATTTCCACAGCACGGGGATGAGCGGCAGCGATGGCGTCCGGGTCACGAACTTCCCGCCCAACCTCCGGGCCCCGAGCACGGGCACGCCGCCCATGGGCTGGCTGCGCAGCTTCCCGGCGGATGGGGTGGCCGTGCAGATCTGGATCGGGGAACGATTCCCGGTAGGGGTCCCGCCGCTGCGCGACAGCGCGCTTCCGCTGTCGCCTGCGTCTTTCCAGCGGATCAGGCCGTACGTTGGCGGGAACGAGCCCGCTCCCCGGTACCGCGTCATCTACGGGGACGGGTTCAGCTTCGCCGCCGCTGTCTGGCTCGGCCTGCATGCCAGCCGCGCCGAGCAGCACGCCGCCTGGGCCGTGGTGCGATCGCTGCGCTTCCCGGCACTGCGAGAAGGCACGATCTGGCGAGGCACCTACTACGTGCTCGGCCGGGCTTCGCGATACCCGGCGGGATCTGTCACGACATTCCCGGCCTCGTCCCTGCCGGGCAGCCGTTCGTTTCTCGGGGTCATGTCCCGGAGGGGCTTCTACCTGATCCACGCCCCCCGCGCCTTCTACGTCATCGAACGGCGGTTCCTGGCCCAACCACCCCCGTCCTTCAAGGTCTTCACATGCACGGTGGCGTTTGACCCCAAGGCCTTCCAGTTCTTCTGCCCCCGCACGGGCCTGCGCTGGAATCGCGTGGGCCAGCCCATCGGCGCACACGCTGGAAGCCGGGACTGGGCCACGGGGCTCCACATCGCCACCGTGGCCCACGACGGGCACGTCCTGTTCAGCCCGTTCTGGGGCCCGGTGCTGCCGGTCGACCTCAAGGGCAGTCCGTGGCGATGACCTCTTCGGACACCGAACCCGGCTGATAGCAACGGGGACAGCAAACCGCTGCAACCCCGGCCAGCCTTGAGCGGCCAGCAACGCTCGATTACGCAGCGGCGACGGAGTGCCGGCGGATCCTCGATGCATACGCCGATGCTGGCTGCTGCGTTCAGGGTGGGGCTCGCGACTGGCAGCCGCCGCTGACTGGTGGCTGCGGCTGACGAGCGGCCCAGGTTGCCTCAGGCGTCCGGGGGCACGGGCGAACTCCACATGCGGTCGAACGGCTGAACCGGGTCAGGGGCGAGCTCGCGCTCGCCTTCCGCGTCCGGCTCGCCCTCCGCGCGGGCCGCGTCGTCCGTGCGCAATCCGCCTTCCGTACCGGGCTCGTCGTGCGGTCCGGGCTCGTCGTGCGGTCCGGGCTCGT
>DATGVY010000500.1:0-9633 GCA_035299845.1 Streptosporangiaceae bacterium | reverse complement strand
CCGCGGATGGTGACGTGCCGGGATCGAGCGGAAGAGGGGAGGTGCGCGTGATGAGGACTGGCGGCTGGGGCGGCTGAGCGCCCGCGGATGGTGACGTGCCGGGTTCGAGCGGGATCGAGCGGAAGGGAGGAGGTGCGCGTGATGAGGACTGGCGGCTGGGGCGGCTGAGATAGCCAACCAACACAATGAGATCGGCTGCGACATGTGCTGATCGTGAGCCACTTAGACGGATGGTCCGCCTGAGGATCTTGGCGTTCGCCGGGGAGCCAGGTTGGCTGAAATTACGGCGGCGGCGATAGCTCCGAACACGCCGCTGACTGCTATCGCCGTGCTCGGAGAATGATGCTGTGCTACAGCACCAGCCAGGATCAATGCCGCGCCCTGGCCGAGGCTCATCCCGGCCTGGGCCAGGCCGAACACCTGGCTGCGCTGTCCTTCGGGTGCCGCCGTGAGGAACGCCGCGCTTGCGGCGACCTGAAAGCAGTCGAACAGGCCGGATGCGAAAAGGATCAGCAGCGCGAGCGGAAATACGGGGCCGAGGGCGAACAGAGTTAGCACCGCGCAGGACGCGAAGGCCAGCGGGCGCATCCACCTTAGCCTGGTCGGCGGCCTGACAAGGCGGCCGAACGCTACGGCACCCAATGAAGCGCCGAGTGCCTCCGTGGCCAGGATCACGCCAACGGCAGCGGTCCCGGCGCCTAGTTCTCGCGCTAGCGGGGCCGCCACGCCTTCGGGCGCGTTATAGAACGCCGCGATCCAGCCAAGCAGCATCGGCGAGCGTAGCGCTGGATTGGCGAAAACGAGCCGGATGCCTGTCAGTATCTCTTTGACGTGTGTCGGCCCGCCGTTCCCGGACGGTCGTGCCGCTGGCCGGGCGCCTACCCAAATGCGGGTGATGACCGCCGATGCGGCGAAGGTCGACGCATCAGCTATCAGGGCTGTGCGCACCCCGAAGAGGCCGACGATCGCACCGCCGGCGGCGAAGCCCGCGACCTGGGCGACCTGGTAAGTCGTGAGAGTAGTGGCGGTGCCGAGCACGAACCGATCACCCGACAGGATGTCGGAGTAGGTCACAGCTCGTGCAGAGGTGAACGGCGTCCCCAGCATGGTCACCATGAACAGCAGGATGACCAGCACCGCCAGCGGCGTCCCGGGCAGGAGCATTGCCGCGACCAGCACCATGCGGGCAAGATCACAAATGATCATCACAAGCCGCCGGGGCAGGCGGTCCGCGAGGCCGGACAGGAAGACGCCGCCAACGAATGTAGGCACGACGCTCGCCGCGAAGGTGATCGCCGCCAGCAGCGCCGAGTGAGTCCGGTCGTAAACAAGGAGCGTCAGCGCGACCCTGGCCAGCTGGTCCCCGATAACGGAGAGCACCTGAGCCAGCCACAGGGCGCGGAATTCGGCAATGGCGAACACGCTGCCGAATGTCGCCCGGGCGTCTGCTTGCCCTGCGCCGCCTGACGCCACGATGTCCCTTCGGCTCACGCAGCACCGTGCGCGGACAGCGTCCTGTTGCCGACCCTCCTTGCCTGGCCGAGGGGCAAACACGCTGCGCTGCGACGTGCCGTCGAGTGACTTCGCCTCCAACCTTACGTACTCAGAGCAGTCAGCCGGTGTCAATGGGCGAGCGGCGCGGCGGCCAGGGCCAGGGCGGGTTGACCGGGTCAATTCAACGCCTGTAGAATTCATCGGACGTTGAAATAATGGGCAGACCGCGGCCCCGCAGCGAGGGAAGGCATGCCGATGTGGGCGATGATCGTCAAGGAGTTCCGGCAGCTCAGGAGGGACCGGCGGACCCTGGCGATGATGATCGCGATGCCGGTGCTGCTCCTGGTCGTGCTCGGCTACGCCGCCAGCTTCGATGTCTCCAGCATCTCGGTCGCGGCCGCAGGACCGCAGGCCGCAGCCGTCGCGGCAAGACTGCCCCGGCCATTCGACGTGATCAGCACCCAGGCCGCCCAGGGCCGGCCCTGGGCCCAGGACCAGCTGCGGGACGGCAAGGCAGTCGTCGCAGTGGTGACCGGCGGCGCGCGCCCGGTCGTGCTCATCGACGGCACCCAGTTGTTCGCGGCGCGCGCCGCCCTGACTGCCCTGACCAGCCGCCTGGCCCAGCCCGCCCAGGCCCAGCCCGCCCAGGCCCAGCCCGCCCAGGCTCAGGCCGCCCAGGCTCAGGCCGGCCAGGCCCAGCTCACCCAGGCCCAGCCCGCCCAGGCCCAGGCCGGCCAGGCTCAGGCCGGCCAGGCCCAGCCCGCCCAGGCTCAGGCCGGCCAGCCAGTACCCGGAGCTGACCTGGCCGCCCTGTTCACGGCAGCGCCCGAGGTTCACATCCTCTACAACCCGGAGCTCACCACGTCCGACATCATGATCCCCGGCCTGGCCGGCGTGGTCCTCGTCTTCATCGGCACGATCATCACCAGTCTCGGCGTGGTCCGCGAACGGCAGTCCGGCACGCTGGAGCAGCTCGCGGTGATGCCGTTGCGGGTGCGCGACGTCTTCCTCGGCAAGATCGTGCCGTACTTCGTCGTCGCGGCTGCCGACCTGGCCATCGTCCTTGTGGTCGGCGTCGCGATCTTCGGCGTGCCGTTCCGCGGCTCGCTGCCGGTCTTCGGCCTCGGCGCGCTGCTCTTCCTCTTCGTGACGCTGGGCATCGGCGTTCTCATCTCCAGCGTCTCGCAGAACCAGGGCCAGGCCATCCAGCTCGCCGTGATGACCCTGCTGCCGCAGGTGCTGCTGTCCGGACTGATCTTCCCGCTGTCCTCGATCGTCGCCGGAGTCCGCTGGATCGCCTACCTGCTGCCGCTGACCTACTTCAACGAGATCTCCCGCGGCGTGATGCTCCGGGCCGAGCCGATCGGCGCGCTCTGGCAGCCGTTCGCCTTCCTCACCCTGCTGGGCGCGGTCATCGTGACCCTGGCCTCGCTGCGGTTCCGGCGGTACCTGGCGCCCGCCAGGGCGCGGCGGGCGGCATGACCGGCCGGCCGGCCGGCCCCGTCGCAGGCCCCGCTGCGGGAGATGCCGTCGAGGAGTGGGGTACGGACGAAATATCCGTTCACTATCAGCGGCGGCTGGCCCTGGACAAGATCACATTGCGGGCGGCGGCCGGCCAGGTAACTGCGGTTGTCGGCGGGGACGGCGCAGGGAAGACGACGCTGCTGCGCTGCCTGGCCGGCGCGCTCGCGCCCGCCAGCGGCCTGGTCCGGCGCCCGGCGGCCCGGCAGATCGGGTACCTCTCGGCGAGCTCGGGCACGTACCCGGACCTGACCGCGGCGGAGAACCTCGATTTCCGCGCATCGGCCTACGGCCTGTCCGCGGCGCAGGCCCGCGCCCGGTCCGGCGACCTGCTGGACCGGGCAGGCCTTGGCGACGCAAGGAACCGGCTCGCCGGGCAGCTGTCCGGCGGGATGCGCCAGAAACTGGGGGTGATCGCGGCGATGCTGGCCTCGCCCCGGCTGCTGGTCCTTGACGAGCCGACGACCGGCGTCGATCCGGTCAGCCGGTCCGGGCTGTGGTGGCTGATCGCCGGCGCCGCAGCGGCCGGCTGCGCCGTCGTGCTGGCCACTACCTATCTCGACGACGCGGAGCGCGCCGCCACCGTGCTCGCCCTCGACGACGGCCGCGAGCTTGCCGCCGGAACGCCGGACCAGATCATCGGCGCAGTGCCGGGCACGCTGCGTGGCCTGACCGGGCGCCCGCCGGAAGCGGACGAGCAGCGGGCGTGGCGGCGCGGCGGGCGGTGGCGGGTGTGGGACCCGCCACAGTCAGCGGGCGGGCCGGGCGAGGCGATCCAGCCGGACCTGCAGGACGCGGTCACCGTCGCGGCGCTGGCCCGCGAGCTCGGCCTGCCCGGGAGCACCCGGTGACCGGCCGCGCGGCTGACCGGGCGCTGGCCGGCCCGCTCGCCGTGTGCGACAGCGTGAGCAGGCAGTTCGGCGAGTTCACCGCGGTCAGCGAGGTCAGCCTGCAGGTCCAGGCCGGCGAGATCGTCGGCCTGCTCGGCGCCAACGGCGCGGGGAAGACGACGCTGATCCGGATGCTGCTCGGCCTGCTGCCAGCCTCGGCAGGCGAGGTGCTGCTCTTCGGCGCGGCGCCGTCGCGCGGGACGCGCCGCCGGATCGGCTACGTGCCGCAGGGCCTCGGCTTGTACGACGACCTGACTCCGGAGCAGAACCTGGAGTTCTCGGCGGCCGCGTTCGGCGGCCCGCGGCCTGAGCTGCCAGCTCCGCTGCGGCGCTACGCCGGCACCCCGGTCGGCTCCCTGCCGCTCGGGCTGCAGCGGCGATTCGCGTTCGCCCAGGCCCTATCACACCAGCCTGACCTGCTCATACTGGACGAGCCGACATCCGGGGTTGACCCGCTCGGCCGGGCCAGGCTGTGGGACACGATCGCCGGCGCCGCCGCGGCCGGCGCGGGCGTCCTGGTCACGACCCACTACATGGAGGAGGCGGGGGAGTGCGCGCGCCTGGTGATCATGGCCGATGGCCGGGTGGTGGCCCAGGGAACGGCGCCGGAGATCATCGGTGCGGCCCAGGTCACCGTGGTGGAGACCGCCGCCTGGGCGGCTGCGTTCCGGGTGCTGGAAGAGGCGGGCATGCCGGTGGCGCTGGCCGGCCGGGCGCTGCGGGTCCCGGGCACCGGCCCGGCCGAGGTACGCCGCGCGCTGGCCGCGGCGGGCGGTGCGGCCGACGGGCATGCGCGGGTTTCCGCGGCACCGGCGACCCTGGAAGAGCGGTTCTTCCAGCTAGCACAACCAGGATTTATTACGGAGGTTCCGGCGTGACTCGCCAGCCCAGGCCGGGTCCCGGCGGCGGGCGCGTACCGCGCAGGCCCGGGCGCCGGGCCGGGGAGAGCGGCACCCGCGGGGCGATCCTGGCCGCCGCCCGCGCCCAGTTCGCCGGACGCGGTTACGACGGGGCGACAATCAGGGCCATCGCGGCGGCCGCCGCGGTCGACCCCGCGCTCGTGCATCACTTCTACGGCAGCAAGGAGCGGCTGTTCGTCGCGGCGATGCGGCTGCCGGTGGTGCCGAGCCAGGTGCTGACGGCGGCGCTCGCGCCTGGCGGCCGCGATCCGGCGGTGAGCCTCGGCGTGCACCTGGTCAGGACGATGCTGGGTGTGTGGGAGCGAGAGGACGTCCGCGGCCCGTTCCTCGGGCTGCTGCGCTCGGCGCTGACCAGCGAGCAGGCAGCCGGGATGCTGCGGGAGTTCATCACCGAGGCGATCCTCGGGCCGGTCGCCGCGGCCGCGGCCGGTGACCGGGCCGGTGATCGGGCCGGTGACAGTGCCGCGGCGACTGCCGCCGACGGGGGCGAGTCGGCCGGCGGAGCGGGCGATTCTGGCGGAGCGGGCGGTCCTGGCGCCGCGGTTGGTCCTGGCGCCGCGGCGGCCGCAGGCCCCGGTCAGGCGCCCCTGGAGTTCCGCGCTGCGCTCGCCGCGAGCCAGATGCTCGGTCTCGCGCTGACCAGATATGTGCTGGCGCTTGGCCCGGTCGCCGCGGCAAGCGTGGATGACCTTGCGGCGGCGATCGGCCCGACGCTGGAACGCTACCTGGCCGGCGACGTCCGGGCCCGGCGGTGACAGCCAAGGCAGGCTACGGCGATAGGTACGGCGGCGCGGGCGCTTCCGGCATCCATCTGGTTCGCTATGGCGCAGACTGCGGGCGGCGGCGCGGGCTCGTGCGGCCGTCAGCGCGTGCAGGCGGGCCAGGTACTCAAGCTGCTCAAGCACCCGCATGGCGGGATACAACCCGCGCTCTTCTAGCATGTAGCCGATGCGCCGGCGGACCTACTGGCCGATCGGCTGGCCGCGCCAGCGCACCTCGCCGCCGTCGAGGCCGGTGACTCCGACGATGGACCGCATGGCGGTGGTCTTGCCGGCGCCGTAGGTTTTCTCTGGCTGGACGGCTGGGCGCCTTGCAGGGCCGCGAGTTCGTGCGGAGCACTGCTGCAGACGAAAGCGATTCCTTTCCCGCCCCCCGCCAGGTCTGCATGGTTGAAGCCGATCACGTGGGAGAGGATCACAACTGATGGCATGCTCATTGGACCAGGCCCGCCGGGGTATCCTGGCCATCCCTGGCACTGTCGCTGCCTCCCTCGACCGCGCGGTGTGAGCCGTGCCCGATAGCGCCGGATTCGCCCAGGATACCGAGCCGTTCCGGCGTGAGCTGCTCGCGCACTGCTACCGCATGCTCGGCTCGATCCAGGATGCGGAGGACTTGGTCCAGGAGACATACCTGCGGGCCTGGCGGTCCTACGGCGGGTTCGAGGGACGATCCTCGGTACGTACCTGGCTGTACCAGATCGCCACTAATGGGTGCCTGACCGAGCTGGCCAGGCACAGTCGGCGAATGCTGCCATCTGGCCTGTGCGACCCAGAACCGGATCCCGGAGCATACCTGGAAGCGGCCGGGACAGAGGTGAACTGGCTACAGCCGGTGCCGGACGCGATGGTGACCCCGGACTCGGCTGATCCCGCGGCCATCGTTGCGGCGCGCGAGGGGCTGCGGCTGGCGCTCATCGCCAGCCTGCAGTATCTTCCGCCGAGGCAGCGGGCGGTGCTTGTCCTGCG
The DNA here is from genome assembly GCA_035299845.1 of Streptosporangiaceae bacterium. Taxonomy (GTDB): domain Bacteria; phylum Actinomycetota; class Actinomycetes; order Streptosporangiales; family Streptosporangiaceae; genus Palsa-506. The sequence continues at coordinate 3,063 of DATGVY010000500.1, read as the reverse complement.
GGATGTGCTGGCGTTTCCCGCCACCGAGGTCGCGGTCATGCTCGGCACCACGACGGTGTCGGTCAAGAGTGCGCTGCAGCGCGCCCGGGCGCGGCTGAGGGAACTGGCCCTGGCCGCCGGCCAGATCACCGAGCCGACCGCTCCGCGAGCACGCGCGCTCCTCGACCAGTACATCGCGGCGTTTGAGAATGCCGACGCCGCCGCACTGGAGCGGCTCCTGATAGAGGACGTCACCCTAGAGGCGACGCCGCTGCGTACCTGGTTCGCCGGCCGCAAGACCTGCGTACCATTCCTGCGCAACCAGCTCCTGGGATCGCCTGGTGACTGGCGCATGCTGGCCACCAGCGCCAACGGGCAGCCTGCCGCAGCGGCCTACACCCGTGACCAGCACGGGAACTACCAGCCGTACGGAATCTGCGTGCTCACCGTCACCGGCGCGGGCATCCGCCGGATCTCCTCCTTCGGCGACCCAAGACTGGTCACCGTGTTCGGGTTCCGGCCGGACATGGCACAAGCAAAGGACGCTGAACCGGCTCCCTCCGGTGCCTGAAACCTGGCGGGAGGGGCGGGTACTTGAGCAAGCCCCGGAGACGGTCACGAGCATGCCGTACGGGCCAGCCCGCAGGAGTGCCAGGGTCCGGAGGCGGATCTCAGTTTCCGAGTTCCGGCTTGCCCGCGCCGTAGACATCTCTGGCTGGCGGGTCCGGCTGATCAGACCTTCGCCGACCGTGGGATACCGCTCCTGAGGGGGAAGGCGTTCTGAGCGATTCCTTTTCCGTTCTCGTCGGGTCTTCCTGGGTGTAGGCAGGCCGGCCTCGATCACGCAAGCTAAGGAAAGGAAGCCGATTGCCATGAGCATCCCCGCTACCATGCGCGCCCTGCAGCAGACGTCCCTGAACGGCCCGCAGGACCTGCGCCTGATCACCGACGTGCCGGTGCCGGTCCCGGGACCGGGTGAGGTCCTGATCCGGGTCACCGCCGCCGGTGTCAACTTCGGCGACATCTCGCAGGCCCACGGCACGTTCCTGGGCGGCCCGCAACCCCCGTACCTGGCGGGCTTCGAGGCTGCCGGTGAGATCGCCGCCACGGGCGAGGCAGTGACCGGCCTGGAACCCGGAGCCCGCGTCATCGGCGTCGGCATCGGATGTGGCGCCTTCGCCGAGTACACGGTGCTACCCGCGGCCGCGGTGATGCCGGTGCCAGCGGGCTGGGCAGAGGAGCAGGCCCTGGGCCTGGTCGTGAACTGGCCCACTGCGCTGGCCGCGCTCAGGCCCCTGGGCCGCATCGCCGCCGGGCAGACCGTGCTGATCCACGCCGCGGCGGGCGGGACCGGCCAGGCCGCGGTGAAGATGGCCAAGCACTACGGCGCGACGGTCATCGCCACCGCCTCGCCGGGCAAGCACGAGACAGTGCTGGCACTAGGCGCCGACCACGTCCTCGACTCCCGCGGCCCCGATCTCGCCGCCGAGGTGCTGCGGCTGACCGGCGGCACGGGAGCCGACCTGGTGCTGGAGTCAGCCGGCGGCGTTACCTTCGGCGCCAGCCTGACCGCGGCCAAGCGGGTCACCGGCCGGGTCGTCGTCTACGGCACGGCCGGCGGTGAAGCCGCGGTCACCAACTGGGAATTGGTCTACCGGCACCAGGTCCACGTGATCGGCCTGAACATCGGCGTGCTGGTCCAGGCCGCACCGCAGATCTTCGGCGAGGTCATGGGCGAGCTGTTCGCGCTCATAGCCGCCGGGGTGCTCACCCCCGGCCAGCCCACCGCGTATGAGCTCGCCGACGGCCCGAAGGTGCTCGCGGAACTGGAAACCCGGGACACCGTCGGCAAGCTGGCCCTGCTGCCCTGAGCGGAAGCCGGTGATCACGCCGAGCTGCGCCGCTCTCGGTACGGTCTTCTTCTCCCAGTACCCCGTCGGCGGCTACACGGCCTTCGCCGACAGCGCTATCACCGTCGAGGTCAGCAAGCGCCGACCGCGTCACCCCGGCGCCCCCAGCCTGCTCCCGGCAGGCAGCCCGCGTAACCACGGAAACGACGCCAACCAGCGGCGGCGGCACACCACTTGCTGCCCTGACCTCCGCCCGATCACACCGAAAACAACAGGAGTAACAGGCGTGACCATAAAAGACAAGACGGTCCTGGTAACCGGGGCCAACCGCGGCATCGGGCAGGCGCTGGCAGCCGAAGCCCTGGCCAGAGGAGCCAAGCGGGTGTATGCCGGCACCCGCCAGCCGCTGCCCCACCCAGACGACCGGGTGACGCCCCTGAGCCTGGACGTCACCAGCACGGCGCAGATTCAGGCGGCTGCCGGCCAGGTCGAGTCACTGGACATGCTGATCAACAACGCCGGCATCGCGCTGCCCGACGACCTGACCGACCCAGCCGTGCTCGAACGCCACCTGGCCGTCAACCTCTTCGGCACCTACGCCGTGACCCAGGCCTTCCTCCCGGCGGTGACCCGCTCTCGCGGGGCCATCGTCAACATTCTCTCGGTGAACGCTCTCGCCCCCTTGCCGTTCATAATCCCGGCCTACTCCGTCTCGAAGGCAGCCGCGTTCTCCTTGACCCAGTCGCTGCGCGCTCGTGTGGCCGGGCAGGGGGTAAGGGTTCACGCGGTCCTGCCCGGCCCGGTGGACACCGATATGATCCGGGGATTCGACATACCAAAGGCCTCCCCGGAATCGGTCGCGCTGGCCATCTTCGACGCGGTCGACAATGGGGAGGAGGAAATCTTCCCCGATCCCGCCTCAGCGCCCATGGCTGCCCACTGGCGCGATAGCGCAGCCAAGCTGCTCGAGCGCCAGCTCGCACAAGTAGCACCCGTCAGCTCGTAAGCGAACGGAGGGGCTGAAGTCCGGCGCCGTGCCAGGCCGCAGGCCTCCTGGCCGGGATACCGGCCCAGGAGCCTGCGCTGGCAGCCGCCTAGTGAGCGGGTCTTGAGTTTATCGGTCACCTCGTGAGTCGTCTTGTGTCCCAAGTTCGTGCCCGGGCTATCGCCTGGGTGACGGTTGCGTTCTGCTGGAGGGATGGGAGATACCAGGCTGGAGCCGCTGGTGCTGTCG
>DATGVY010000499.1:0-6799 GCA_035299845.1 Streptosporangiaceae bacterium | reverse complement strand
GACTCCGGTCGAGAGCAGCTGCGAAGTGGTCGCGATGACCGGATGGTCCTTCTCTGTGTCGGCCAGGTCGCTGAGATGGCCGCGGCCGACGCCTCCTTCGTCAGACACAATCCGGACCACGTAGTTCGGATGCTGCCTCGTGAGGTCGCTATTTGCGTTGTGCAACGCGCGGCGCATCTGGTCTGCGTGCTCACTGTCCACGCAGAAGACGATGGTCTTCGCCATCCGATCGGTCCGCTTCAGGTAGTCAGTGAGATGCTTCGCCGCAGCCTCGGTACGGGACAGGAGCGAGACGACCCGCTCGAAGTCCTTGGTCGTGTAGAGGTTGGGCGGGATCGCGTTCCCGAAGAGGTCGAGCTGGCCCTGCTCAGGCGCGAAACCCGTCGCGTCCGGGCTGAGTACCACGCGGCGGACACGGTAGGGCGCAAGGAAGCCGTCGTCGATTCCCTGCGCAAGCGAGTACTCATAGAGCGGGTCGCCGAAGTACTGGTAGGTGTCGACCGTGTCGTCACGCTTTGGCGTCGCCGTCATGCCGATCTGGGCTGCCGGTGAGAAATGATCGAGGATTGCCCGCCATGTCGATTCGCTCCCCGCGCTCCCCCGGTGGCACTCGTCGACGATCACGAGATCGAAGAAGTCGTGGTCAAAGCGGCGGTAGAGCGCACCGGGATCTCCGGCCGCGCCGATCAGCGACTGATACAGGCCGAAGTAGATCTCCCGGCCCCGCTTGGCCTCTCCCCGTAGCTTCCAGATCGGCCCGTCCCCGAACGCCGGCACGTATTCGCGTTCCATCGGCTGGTCGACGAGGATGTTCCGGTCGGCGAGGTACAGCACCCGCGGCTTACGGTCTTGCAGCCACTCGCTGTTCCACAGCTTCCACACGATCTGCAATGAGACGAACGTCTTCCCAGTCCCGGTGGCCATGGTCAGCAGCACTCGCTTGTCACCGCTGAGGATCGCCTCGACGGCCCGGTTGATAGCGACGCGCTGGTAGTACCTCGGTTCCTTCACACGGCCATCAGGTACGCGCAGCTGGCGGTTAAACGGCAGCAGCAGGCCGTCGGCGACAGTTTCGTCGACAATGCCCTTCCATGCCCGGTAGCGGCGCCAAAGGTCGTCAGGCGACGGGAACGCCATCAGGTCGTCGCGTTCGAGGCCGGTGTCCCTGTCGTCCTCGACGATGCCCTTGCCATTGGTTGAGTACCGGAACGGTATGTCGAGCAGATCGCCGTATCGCTTCGCCTGTTGCAGTCCCTTCCCGGGAATCGAGTACGCGCGCTTGGCCTCGATAACGGCGACCGCAACGCCCGGCCTGAACTCAAGGACGTAGTCGGCGCGAAGCGGCATTCCCCGCCGGTGTTTCTTGCCGTGCGGCACGATCCGCCCGTCGGTGATCGGACACTGCTCGATGATCTGGTCGGCGGCCCAGTTCGATGCCTTCAGCCGGGGCAGTACGTAGTCACGGCAGGTATCACTCTCGGTCGGGCCCGCCCGCATCACGCCCATAAGGGTACGTGGCCAGAATTGGCGGTGTTTCTTGATCGCGGAGGATTTTGGGGGCCAGGGCACCCAAAATCCTCCGCGATCAAGAAACACCGGGGGGTGGTCATGGAACGCCAGGCGGGTGGTCATGGAACGCCGGAGAGGTGCGCGGGCGTGCCCGCGGATCGGGGCCCGGCGGGACACGGGGGGGCTCAGACCCGAAATCGTCGGCGCCTTACACGTTGAAGCGGAACTCCACGACGTCGCCGTCGTGCATCACGTAGTCCTTGCCCTCGATGCGCGCCTTCCCCGCGGCCCGCGCCGCGGCGATCGACCCGGCGGCCATCAGGTCGTCGAATGACACGATCTCTGCCTTGATGAACCCGCGCTGGAAGTCGGTGTGGATCACGCCCGCAGCCTCTGGCGCCGTGGCGCCCGCCCGGATCGTCCACGCCCGCGATTCCTTCGGCCCGGCGGTCAGGAAGGTTGACAGGCCGAGCGCGGCGAATCCCGCCCTGGCCAGCTGGTCCAGCCCCGGCTCGCCGAGACCCAGCTCGGCCAGCAATTCGGCGGCCTCCGCAGCGGAGAGCTCGACCAGCTCGGACTCGGTCTTCGCATCCAGGAAGATCGCCTCCGCCGGGGCGACAAGCGCGGCCAGCCGGGCCCGGAGCGCAGTGTCCCCCAGCTCGGCATCATCGACGTTGAAGACATAGAGGAACGGCTTGGCCGTCAGCAGCTGCAGGTCGCGCAGGTCAGCCAGGTCGACGCCGACTGCAGCAGCGCCGGCGAAGATAGGTGTCCCGCCATCGAGCACCTGGTCCGCCCTGGCTGCGGCATCGGCCGCGCGGGCCCGTTCAGGATTCTTGGCGAATTTTGCTTCCTTGGCCAGCCGCGGCACGGCTTTCTCCAGCGTCTGCAGGTCAGCCAGGATCAGCTCGGTCACGATCGTCTCGATGTCGCGTTCCGGCGAGACGTCACCATCGACGTGGCTCACGTCCGGGTCGCCGAAGACCCGCACGACCTGGCAGATCGCGTCCGTTTCCCGGATGTGGGAAAGGAACTGATTGCCCAGGCCCTGCCCTTGCGAGGCGCCGCGGACCAGCCCGGCGATGTCCACGAACCGAACGGTGGCCGGCACGATCCTGGCGGAGTCATAAAGCCCGGCCAGCGCCGGCAGCCTCGAATCCGGGATCCCGACGACGCCGACATTCGGCTCGATGGTGGCGAACGGGTAGTTGGAGGCCAGCGCGCTGGCCCTGGTCAGCGCGTTGAACAAGGTGGACTTGCCGACATTGGGCAAGCCGACGATGCCGATGGACAGGCTCACCCGGGCGAGTCTAGATTGCCCGGCCGGGTAAGCCTGCCGCGAGCGGCACTACCGCACCGACGCCGGTGGTGGTCCGCCCGGCCCACATCAGCGGCACAAGCCCAGGTCAGGGCAGCAGAAGCGCCTCCTACGTGCTGCCGCACCAGGCACCGCCGCACCAGGCACCGCCGCACCAGGCACTGCCGCACCAGGCACCGGGCACCGGGCACCGGGCACCGGGCACCGGCTTCATGATCCCGGGGATTTCTCAGTCGCTATGACAAGAAATCCCCGGGATCATGAAAGGTGCGCCCCGGGCGGCGGCATCCGCAGTTCGCCGCGGCAGCCCGCGTGTCGGGCGGGAAACTGTCGGGCCTGGCTGCGAGCATGGCCATGATGAACGCGATCTCGCTGCTTGCCGGGATCGGCCTGGGCATCGCCCTCGGGGCCGTGATCGGCTACCTGCTCGCCAAGGGGCGGCTGGCCGCCGCCGCCGCCGACCTCACCGGCCAGGCACGGGCCGCCGAGGAGCGGGCCCGCGCCGCGCAGGAGCGGGCGGCGCAGGCCGAGCGCACGGCGCACGAACGGGCGGCGCTGATCGACGGCCAGCTCGCCGAGCGGTTCCAGGCGCTATCGGCCGAGGCGCTCGACCTCAGCGCACGACGGTTCCTGCAGCTCGCCGAGGGCCGCCTGAACGCGGCCAACGTCAGCGCGGCCGGCGAACTCGACAAGCGCAGGGCGGCGGTCGAGCACCTGGTCGAGCCCCTGAGAGAGACCCTCGCCCGGGTGGAGTCGCAGCTCCGCGAGTCCGACGCCGCCCGCCACCGCTCGCACGCGGCACTCGCCGAGCAGGTCACGATAGCACGGCAGAGCTCGGACCAGCTCCGTGCCCAGACCCAGTCCCTGGTCACCGCCCTGCGGCGACCGGAGGCCCGCGGCCGCTGGGGCGAGATGCAGCTGCGCAGGGTGGTCGAGCTGGCCGGGATGAGCGCCCGGTGCGACTTCGACGAGCAGGTCGGCCTCGCCGCGGCCGAGGGGGCGCAGCGCCCCGACATGGTCGTCCGGCTGGCCGGCGGGAAGAACATCGTGGTGGACTCCAAGGTCACGCTTGCCGCCTATCTGGAGGCCGCGGAGGGCACCGACGAGGCGGTGCGCGACCAGCGTCTCGACGCGCATGCCCGGCACCTGCGGGATCACGTGGACCGGCTCGCCGCCAAGGCCTACTGGACCGCACTCAGCCCGTCACCCGAGTTCGTCGTGCTTTTCATCCCCGGCGAGGCGTTCCTCGCCCCGGCGCTTGAGCGCGACCCCGGCCTGCTGGAGCACGCGATGGCGCGCAAGGTCCACATCGCGACGCCGACCACGCTGGTCACCATGCTGCGGACCGCACAGTACGCCTGGCAGCAGGCCGCACTCTCTGACAACGCGCGCGCCGTCTTCGACCTGGGCCGGGAGCTCTACGACCGGATCGCCGGGATGGGCAGGCATGTCGACAGCCTCGGCAAGGCGCTGACCAACGCGGTGTCCGCCTATAACCAGGCGGTCGGCACGCTGGAGAGCCGGGTCCTGGTCAGCGCACGCAAGCTGAACCAGCTTGGCGTGGTCGAGGCCGGGCTGGAGCCGCCGCGGCTGGTCGAGGAGACGACCCGTGCGCTGTCCGCGCCAGAACTCGCCGCCGAGTCCAGTCCGGAACTCGTCGCCGGGACAACTGCCGCCCGCGACGGCGAGCACGGCGGCCAGCTGCTGCCCGGGCCTCGTGCCGTCAGCGCGGCCCGCTGAGCAGCATGGATGCGGAGGCGACCGCGGATCTGTCCGGTTGGGATCGGGAAGGAGCATCGGTGCCCGAGCGCACACGGCACGCGCCAGCACGGCCAGCGCGCCTGACAGAACACCAGAAAACAGGTGTTACGGATGGTCCGGCGCCGGTCCGTCAGCAGCGCCGGGACCAGCCGGACGGGCCGCAGGGGACGCCGTCGCGGCTTACCGCCCGCGGTGCGGGGCTCGCGATGTTCTCGGTGTTCTTCCCGGGCGCGCTCGCCGCCGGATGGCTGCATCTCGCGGTGCTCACCGGGCTGAGCTTCGTGGCCGGCTGCATCCTGGCGGGCCTGTACACCAAGCGGGCTGACCTGCTGATGGTGGTCACCATGCCGCCGATGATCTTCCTGGTAGCGGTGGTCTGCGTCAAGGCACTCACCGCGACGGGGAACACGGCGGTCTCCACGGCCGCGGGCAGCCTTCTCACGCTGTCCGCAGTGGCGCCCTGGCTGTTTGGCGGCGCCGCGGCCACGCTCGTCATCGCGCTGCTGCGCGGGCTGCCGCGCAGCGTCAGCGAACTGCGGGCCGGACTGCGCGGGAACCTCGAGTCCGGCGACCCGGGCGACGCGTTGACCCGGTCCTAGGACAGGCCGGGCCAGCGCCGCAGCCCGCGCGGGAATCGCCCGCTCAGGTGGCTCAGTCCCGGCTCCCGGGCCGGCCGGGCCAGCGCCGCAGCTCGTGCGGCAGGGCGAAGACAGTACGCTCGCGGATCGCCTCAACCTCCTCGACAGCGCCGAACCCGGACCCGGCGAGCCAGTCAAGCACCCCGGCGACCAGGTCTTCTGGCACCGACGCGCCACTGGTCACGCCCACCGTGGTCACGCCCTCCAGCCATTGCCTGCTGAGGTCTGAGGAGTCGTCGATCAGGTAAGCCGCCCGGGCGCCGGCTTCCAAGGCGACTTCTACCAGGCGGACCGAATTTGAGGAGTTCCGCGAGCCGACGACGAGAACCACGTCGGACTCCCGGGCGATCTGCTTCACCGCCGCCTGCCGGTTCTGGGTCGCGTAGCAGATGTCGTCGCTCGGCGGGTCGAGCAGCTGCGGGAACCTCTCCCGCAACGCCGCAACGGTCTGGTTGGTCTCATCCACCGACAGCGTGGTCTGGGAGAGCCACGCCACCCTGGACGGGTCCCGGACCTGGACGCTGTCACTGCCGCCCGGGCCATCCACCAGGTGAATGCTCTCCGGGGCCTCACCGGTGGTCCCGACGACTTCCTCGTGGCCCTCATGGCCGATCAGCAGGATGTCGTAGTCCTGCGCGGCGAAGCGCCTGGCCTCGTTGTGCACCTTGGTGACCAGCGGGCAGGTCGCGTCGATGGTATGCAGGTTGCGGTCGCTGGCGTCCTGGCGGACCTGCGGTGCGACTCCGTGCGCGGAGAAGACCACAACGGAGCCCTCCGGCACCTCCTGCGTCTCCTCGACGAAGACGGCACCGCGCTCCTCCAGTGAGCGAACGACGTGCGTGTTATGCACGATCTGCTTTCGTACGTAGACAGGCGCGCCGAAGCGCTCAAGCGCCAGCTCAACGGTCTGCACGGCCCTGTCAACCCCGGCACAGTAGCCGCGGGGCTTGGCGAGCAGGACACGCCGGTTCGGATCGGGCATGTGTCCCATGGTAGGCGACCCAACGGAAAGCGCGGCGGATGCCTTCGCCGGCCGCCGGCCAGACACTGCGTCCCGCGGGGTTCCGCAAAAGCCGCGGCGCTGCGACAATGGCCCCCCTTGCTGTCGTTTCCTTGCCGAACAGCATCGCCGATGACCAGAATCTCCCGAGGAGATGCCCTGCACGCCGCTGGCAACCCGCCGTGTGAGGCTGCAGCGGCGCGTCTGCAGGAAGTCAGTAGGAAGAAGGATCGATATGCGTGTCCCGCAGGTCACCGAACGCATGAAAGAAGCTCCGGCACATGCGCTGAGGGCTGTGTTCGCCGGGATCGGCCAGGTTCTGCTCGTCGCGGACCGAATCAGGAGCCGGGTCGCCGACGGGGATGGCGCGCCACCTGCTGCTACTACCCCGGCTGGTGCGCCTGCTGCTGCGACTCACGCCCCTCCCGAGACCACCGCTGCCCAGCCCACCCCCGCCGCTGCGGGCAGCTCCACGACTCGGACCGCTCCCGCCCGTTCAGCAACTCAGGCGGCCCCCGCCCGTTCAGCAACTCAGGCGGCCCCCGCCCGTTCAGCAACTCAGGCGGCCCCCGC
>DATGVY010000498.1:0-3410 GCA_035299845.1 Streptosporangiaceae bacterium | reverse complement strand
TCCGGCCAGCTCCTGAGTGATGTTCGTGCGCATCAGCATGACCACCATCGCCACCGACCTGAACAGCCCGGCCGCGGCGGGACGGCCGCCTGGCCGGGCCACGTCGGTGATGACGGCCCGCACGCGCGCGGCCAGCTCGGCCAGTTGCCCGCGGCTCAGCCCTGTGAGAGTCTCGTACCGCAACGGTTCCTCCATGGAAATCCCGGTGTTTTGGCGACACGAGATTCCATGGCAGGAACCGTTCTTATACAGCGCGACACGCCGGAACGAGGAAATTCACAGGCAATCTGTGGAAATGTGGACGAAGGACGGGCTTGAGAGCAGCGTGAATGCGTGTCCCAGAATAGGAAAACCAATAGCTTATGAATTAGCCTCCGGGTTTCCCCGTCGGCGTCTTTCATGTTCAGGTCTACGCCAGTGATCTTGAAACCCAGCAGGGACCTCATCACGACGTGCGAGCCCTCGTGAGCCATTGTCGTGAAGTAACGGATGAACATCCACGTGCCGGGGAAGCCCACCGCGGCCAGGGCCGCTAGCCCGATGCCCAGCGAGGTGCCGGCTGGCAGCCGCGGCTGGATCTCCCCGATCCGGTGCACCATCTCCTGCAGCGGACGCCCGGACATCTGCTAAACCTTGTCGCTCATGCCAGATCGCTCCGAATCGGATCGCCGGCCAGCAACTGGGAAACCTTGCCGGAGTTCTGTCTACTTCGGGTATTGCCGGAGTTAGCCGTTTCAATCATTCCCGGCAGCCATTCGACAAGCTATTAGGCTGAGATCTCGGAAAATATGGTTTAAGCGATATCGGCGAATTGATGCGGCTGTCCGCCTTCCCCGCCCGACGCGGGGAACCCATCACGGTTCCGGCGTTCTCACGTGGCGATATTGAGTAGTGACAGCGGGTTGCTGTAGTCGCGGGATGCCCAGCGGAGCCCGGAGGCGATGTTGGTCCAGCCGTCTGCGCGCAGGGCGGCGATAGCCAGGTTGCGCAGGCTGGCCATGACGTGCGGCGCGTTTCCGCTGCGGACGCGGGAGCCGTCTTCGCCGAAGGTGACGTCCCGGACATAGTGGAGCTTGTTCTCGATGCCCCAGTGCCCGCGGACGTGCCCGGCGATCGCGGCCGGCCCGGCGCGCTGCGCGGTGAGGCTGGTGATGCCCAGCGCCGCGATCGCCGATACCGGGTTGCCGTGCAGGTCGGTGACGTGGCGCTCGATCAGGAACGCCTGGCCGGCGTGCGGCCAGATCCCGTCGGGGGCGGGCAGCACCTGGATGGTGCGGGTCTCATCCCGCCCGTGCGCCCGGCCGGTCATCGTGTGCTGGACCGGGACGTCACGCCAGGGCAGGGCGTCCGGTGCGTCGAACAGGCCGGGCTGGTTGTCCTTGACCGCGGTGAAGATGTAGTCGGCGCCCTTGTCTTCTGCCAGGTGCCGGGCGGTCGCCCGGTGCGCATGCAGCGCGTCCAGGGTTACCACGGCACCGCGCAGGCCCGCGGGGTCCAGCAGTGGTTTGACCTGCGTGATCTCGTTGGTCTTGTGGCCGACCTCGCGCTGGGCGACGACCGCCCCGGCGCCGGTCATGGCGGCGAGCAGGTGCACCGCCCGCCCGCCGGGCCGGACGGCGCCGCGCAGCGTCTTGCCGTCAACCGCCACCGAGGCCAGGCCGCCCGGCGGGACGTCACCGGCCTGCGCCAGCAGCCAGGCGGCCAGCCGCTCATCGAGCGCGGCGGCGTCGGCTCCGGCCAGGGCGCGGCGGATCGTCGTCTCACCCGGCACCACCCGCGCGCCGCCGCACGGGTCGGTCCGCACGCCCAGGCAGTCCAGCGCGGCCTCGGGCGCGGCAGCTGCCCACTCGGCGATCGCGACCAGCGACTTCGCCCCCGCAGCGACCGCGGCGCAGGCCAGGCCCAGGATCGAGGGCAGGCTGTGCCGCCGTCCCTGCGCCCGCCGGCGATCAGGCACCCCGGCCAGGAACTCCGGCAGGCAAACCACCCGGGCCGGGACGTCCCCGAGCCGGGCGGACAGAACACCGACAGCCGCGCTGGAATCGCCGGCCGAAGACATGACAGACTGGCCAGGCATCGGGGCCTCCTCGGGACAGGGATGGTTCGCACCACCTGACCTAGCGAGGCCCCGAGCCCATATCCACCGTGACATGCCCGGTTCACCAGATCGTGATCGTCAAGCGCCCCCTGCTGCCGATACCGGAACGTAGTCAGCTCATCTCACCCTGTGAGAACGCCGGCGCCCTGGGGAACCCATGCCGTCGGCCAGATGCCCTGCACTCCGCCTTCGCGGCGCATGGCGGGGACCTTTAGCATGGCCGCCGGAGTACTGCATCGGGAAGGAGGCGGCAGATGGACTCGGTGTGGGCACTGCGCCAGGTGGCGTTCCAGCTCGAGCGGGCCGGCGCGCCGACCTACCGCGTGCGGGCGTTCCGCCGGGCGGCCGACGTCGCGGCCGGGCTCTCCCCGGCCGAGCTCGACACGCGAATCCGGGAGGGATCATTGCAGGCGCTGGCCGGGATCGGACCAGCTACCGCCGAGGTGATCACGCAGGCGGCCGAGGGCCGGCAGCCCGACTACCTGACCAAGCTGTACGGCGACGCCGCGCCGCCGGAGCATAGCGCCATGCGGGACGCGCTGCGCGGCGACTGCCACAGCCACTCGGACTGGTCGGACGGGGGCAGCCCGCCGCGGGAAATGGCCGAGGCGGCCCGCGACCTCGGGCACGAATGGGTCGCGCTGACCGACCACTCCCCCAGGCTCACCGTGGCCAGCGGGCTATCCCCCGAGCGGCTTATCGAGCAGCTTGCCCTGATCAACCGGCTCAACGCCGACCTTGCCCCGTTCCGCATCCTGACCGGGATCGAGGTAGACATACTCGAGGACGGCTCGCTCGACCAGCGGGACGATCTCCTCGGCAGGCTCGACGTGGTGGTCGCCAGCGTTCATTCGAAGCTGCGCATGCCGGCCGCCGAGATGACGAGGCGGATGGTCACCGCCGTGTCCAACCCGCACGTTGATGTGCTCGGTCACTGCACCGGCAGGCTGATTCTCGGCCGGGGCCGACCAGAGTCACAGTTCGATCCCGAGCGCGTATTCGCGGCCTGCCGGGATCACGGCGTCGCTGTTGAGATCAACTGCCGACCCGAGCGGCAGGATCCGCCTGAGCGGCTGTTGCGGATCGCCGCCGACATGGGCTGCCTGTTCTCGATCGACACGGACGCGCACGCCCCTGGTCAGCTCGACTGGATAGGCGGCGGATGCGTTCGGGCCGAAGCCGCCGGCATTCCGCCAGAGCGGGTGATCAACACGCGCGCCGCTGACGCTGTCGCCTCCCGCGCCGGGGCCTGATCGCCGGCTCGCCCGCCCGAGTCCCAGCCGCCCTAGTCCCAGCGCTGCGCGTTCTCGTC
>DATGVY010000497.1:0-6630 GCA_035299845.1 Streptosporangiaceae bacterium | reverse complement strand
CTACAGGCACCAAGACGATGACGCCAGCGGCGTCCTCTAGCGTGATCTCGATAGTGCACTCTGCGCCGTAGAGGCTGGAGGGAACCTCAATGATGACTAGCACGCCAAACGGTGCCGACATGCCGGTCCTGCTGTTTACTCCAAGGATCGCGATCCCGCCGCCAACGACTTGCGCCTTCTTAGATGATTCATCGACGGCTACGTAGTCGGCGAGCAGCATGCGAACGATCGCGCCGTCTGAGACTGCACTCACGTTACGAAGGTACAGGAGCGTCGGCTAGCTGTTCTCACTGTGCTCCTACCTCGACTGGCGTGCTCGCGAAGGACAGGTCGTAGTAGTCCGCAAGTGGGTGATCCTGCTCCGGGTCTCCGACATACACGACAATCACCGTGGCCGACTTCACTTGCCAAAGCACCTGCCACCTCAGACCCCTGGTCCGAGCTTCGCTAACGAAAGTGTTCCTAGGCCCAGGTGCTGAATCCTCAGGAGGCGGGGCGAGCGGGTTGCGCCACGTCTCGGCGATGGTCTGGATCACCACCAGATCGCCGGCGAGATCCAGGACACGGCCCTCCATGGTGCTGTCCTCCTCGTCTACGAGGAGGACAGTGGAGCCTACATGTAGCGCGTCGGGACGGTCTGCCTGCGTCGCCAGGACATGCAGCCTCCCGTCCTGGTCGAGTTCATTGAAGTCAGCTGAGACGCGAATCTGGTTGAGATCAGGCACCGTAGTTCGCCTTCAATCCGACTGGGTTGAGTTCCGGCGGGTCGAAGGTCGCGTCAAGCAGATCCCAGTCATCGTCGGTCGTCGGTGACGGGAGAGTGAGTGTGTAGTGGCCCGTCTTGCGGAGCCCGAACGGATGCCTCTCCCGGGTGCCCGCATTGCGTATCCGGCCCGCGGTTGACTTCCGAAGGTCACCGTGCATGAGTAGCCTCGTGCGAGTCCTGTCGCGGATTTCCTTCACCTTGTATGCGATCTCGCGCACTGTCGCATTGGGCCACGAGTCGACCGACACGCCAGGATAGCCGAAACGCCTCCTGCACGCTTCGGCTGAACTGATCAGGTCGCTCCGCCTCATAGTCCCACCACGTACAACGATCGCATCATCAGGTAGATGCCCACCAGGCCCACTCTCTTCACCTGCAGCGGGGGGAGTATCGCTCACCTATCGTTCCCGGGCGTTCCCAGTCATGCCTGTCACGTCGCGTGAGTCTCGCACACCCAGCGAGTCACCGCCAGGTTGTCGCCCTGTCACAGTCGCTGACGAGTCGCCGCAAGTCGAGAGCCTGCCGCTACGACTCCGCAGTCATCTACAGCGCGCACGAGGGGGGTCCCCCCGTCGTTTCCCGGTGGGACCATGGGGTCATGGGATCGTGACGGCGTGGGGGTTGCCAGGGCTGGGGCCTGCTAGGTTCCGGCTCTGGGCTGGGGGAGCTCCGGGTTGGCGGGCTCCCGGGTTGGCCGCTGCGAGCGATGGCACTGCTGAGCAGGCTGGACCGGCAACGTCGACGGCATCGGCGAGGCGGCGACCCAGTCGCTTACGATCAAAGACGTGCATGAAGAGAGCGGATCTGCAAGCCCGGACGGCCGATCAGACGGCCGATCGGATGGCCCCTCTGACCAGCGCCCGAAGCTGCGGGGAGTGATCACCGACTGGGGCGGCGTGCTGACCAGCCCGATCCTTGAGACGGTCAACGCGTGGATCGAGGCCGAGAGCGTTGATCGCGATTGCTATACAGCCGTCATGCGGCCATGGGTCATGCAGGCCTACGGCCCCGACGGCACGGGGAGTCCCGTACACGCGCTAGAGCGCGGGGAGTGCACGGACGAAGAGTTCGAGCAGCTCCTGGCTAGCCAGCTGACCAGGGTCGATGGCAGCCCCGTTCCCGCAGACGGACTACTGGCGAGAATGTTCGCCGCTACGTTGCCGAACTCGGCCATGCACGGCGCACTGCGTGCCATTCGCCAAGCCGGATTCCGGACCGCTCTGCTCTCCAACTCCTGGGGAGCCAATGACTACCCGCGTCACCTGTTCCCTGAGCTATTCGACGCCGTGGTGATCTCCGCTGAAGCCGGCATGCGCAAGCCAGAGCCGAGAATTTTCCTGCACGTCACTGCGCTGCTTGATCTTGAACCTGCCGAATGCATCTTCATCGATGATATCGAGGCCAATGTGCTGGCCGCCGAGGCGGTCGGCATGGTCGGAGTGCATCACAGCGAGCTGCGTTCCACGACGCAGCGGCTGTCCGATCTGCTCGGGATCCCGCTGGACAACCTAGATTCTTAACGGATTGGCAACCGCTGATCCAGCGGTTTACGCGGTGCTGACCTGCGCGGGTCAGCGCCGCACGACCCCGGCGGCCGGCGATGGACGGGCACCGCGGCGACAGCGCTCTGGCGGTATCGCGACCCCGCGGCCCGGAGCGCTGACGGCGGCGGGCTGGCTGTTCTAGCGTTAGACGCCGTGGCCGACTATCCGCATCCCTCCAGCCCAGGTCGCTCGGCCAACATGCGCGCCAATCGGCGCACCAATACCAAGCCCGAGCTTGCGCTGCGCCGTGCTCTGCACAGCAGGGGCTACCGCTACCGCAAGGACTATCGCCTGGACCTTGCGGGCGGGAATCGGGTCCGGCCCGATATCGCGTTCACCGCTCGCCGGGTCGCTGTGTTCGTCGACGGCTGCTTCTGGCACTGCTGCCCGCAGCATGGCAGCAAGCCGGCCGTCAACGTCGGGTACTGGGATCCGAAACTGCGCAGGAACGTTGAGCGTGACCGTGTCGCCGATACCGCGCTGGCGGCCGCAGGCTGGGAAGTCGTCCGCATCTGGGAACACGAGCCAGTAGCCGATGCCGTGGCCGCCGTGCTCGCGGCCTTGGCCCGCCGCCAGACCCCGCGGGTGCCGGCAGTCTTCGCCCATGAGGTGCCGGGTGGCCCCGTGCCTGGGGGGCCGGGTGGCCCCGTCCCTGGGGTGCCGGCTGGCCCCGTGCCTGCGGCGCCTGCTGGCCCCGTCCCTGGGGGACCGGCAGCCCCCGTCCCCGCGGTGCCGGCTGGCCCCGTCCCAGCGGCGTCCCTGGATGCCCTGGCGCCGCCAGCCCTCCCAAAAGGGCCAGCTAGCCCGTAGCAAACCCGATTTCCCGGCCGCGCGCCGCCAGGACTGGCACACTCATGCTCACCCTCTCCCGCTCATGCGGGGAGTGCGCAAGTGTCTGCCCGGAAAGCGCAGGTGTCCGCCCGAATCCGGCGCCGGCCGCGGCGCACCTCTGCCGGACCATCTGGAGGGCCCGTGCGCGTCTACCTGCCATGCACGCTGCCAGCCCTGGCCGGGCTGCTGGCCGGCGCCGACATCGGCCGGCCGCCGGTGCGGGGCTTCGCCGTCACGCCCGCGCTGCGCGAGTGGTACATGAGCGGTGACCTTGAGGAGCTTGAGTACGCAGCCATGGCCCAGGCGGCCAGGGCATCGCTCCGGCTGCTGCTTGAGGACACGGACGCGCCGCCACGGCGAGTCGTGCTCGCGATTGAGATATCCGACGAGCGGATCGTCAAGATCACCGCGTTGGACGATCCGGCGGCGGTCGAGATCGACGGGCCAGTCCCCGTTAATCTCCTGGTTTCCGGTCATGTCGACGACCCCGGCGCTATCGAGGACATCCGTGCCGCGGTCGCCGCGTTGCCCAAGGCAGACGAGGGCGATGATGATGCGAGGTTCACCGTGGACAGCGCGGAGGGGCACGAGCTCATGTGGTACGCCAGTCAGGAGCTGGCGTACCTGACCGGGTAGGGCGTTGCCCGCCGCTCATGCGACGATGATTGCGCCGCAGTTGTCAGCATGCGCAGCAGAGCGCAGGAGCCAGGGAGCGAGTCGCCATGGATGCCGTCACCAACGTTCCTCCGCCGGTCAACGAGCCGATCAGGCAATACGCGCCGGGCAGCCAGGATCGCGCCGTGCTAGCGGCCAGGGTCAAGGAACTGGCCGGTGAGCGGGCCGAGCTGACGATGACGGCGGGCGGCCGGCAGCGGATGGGCGGCGGCGACCGGGTCGAGATCGTCCAGCCGCACAACCACCGGCACGTGCTCGGCGAACTGGGCAACGTGACAGAAACCGACGTGGCGGCGGCCATCGAGGCAGCCCGGCAGGCGGCGCCGGGCTGGCGGGCGCTGGCCTACGACGACCGGGCGGCGATCTTCCTGAAGGCGGCGGAACTCCTGGCCGGGCCATGGCGGGCGACGATCAACGCGAGCACTATCCTCGGCCAGTCCAAGTCGGTCTACCAGGCGGAGATCGACGCCGCCTGCGAGCTGATCGACTTCTGGCGCTACAACGTGCACTTCGGCAGGCGGCTGCTTGCCGAGCAGCCTGAATCGTCGACCGCCGCGTGGAACCGGCTGGAATACCGTCCGCTCGAAGGCTTCGTGCTGGCCGTCACGCCGTTCAACTTCACCTCGATCGCCGGGAACCTGCCGACAGCGCCTGCGCTGATGGGCAACGTCGTGGTCTGGAAGCCCTCGCACACCCAGCAGCTGTCCGCCCACTACCTCATGCGCCTGCTTGAGGCGGCCGGGCTGCCGCCCGGCGTGATCAACATGGTGACCGGTGACGGCCGCACCGTGTCCAGGGTCGCGCTCGCGCACGAGGACCTGGCCGGCGTGCACTTCACCGGCTCGACCGGCACCTTCCAGCACCTGTGGCGCACTGTCGGGGAAAACATCGCCAGCTACCGCGGCTACCCGCGGCTGGTCGGCGAGACCGGCGGGAAGGACTTCGTCATCGCCCACCCGTCGGCCGATCCGCACGTGCTCACCACGGCCCTGGTCCGCGGCGCGTTCGAGTACCAGGGCCAGAAATGCTCGGCGGCGTCCCGGGCGTACATCGCACGGTCGGTCTGGGACCGGATGGGAGACGACTTCATCCAGATCGTGCGGTCGCTGGCCATGGGCGATGTATCCGCCGACTTCTCCCTGTTCATGGGCGCTGTGATCGACGACAAGGCGCTGGCCACCCACGCCGACGCGCTGGCCAGGGCCAGGACGCGGCCGTCCATCCGGGTGCTGGCCGGCGGCGAGATCAGCGACGCCGAGGGTTACTTCGTGCAGCCGACCGTGCTGGCGTGCACCGATCCGACCGACGAGGTGTTCACCACGGAGTACTTCGGCCCGATTCTCAGCGTGCACGTCTTCGGCGACGCGGACTACGACCGGGTGGTCGCGCAGGCGGCCGATGCCTCGCCGTACGCCCTGACCGGCTCGATCATCGCGCAGGACAGGATGGCGATCACGGCGGCCACCGAGGCGCTCCGGTTCACGGCGGGCAACTTCTATATCAACGACAAGCCGACCGGTGCCGTCGTCGGCCAGCAGCCCTTCGGCGGGGCGCGGGCCAGTGGCACCAACGACAAGGCGGGCTCCATCTTCAACCTGATCCGGTGGGTCAACGCACGCACGATCAAGGAGTTGTTCGTGCCGCCGGTCGATTACCGCTATCCGCATATGGGCTGATAGCTGGTTCAGCCAGCGGCCAGCGCGAATGACATGTGGCGGACCGAGTCCATCGATCACCGAGGGCGGTTTGTGGTTCGCTCATTGCTGTTTGCCCCTGCGGGGGACGGCGGTACGCTCTGGATGGCCGAACGAGCCGGAGGACCTCATTCACTGCCTAGTTCTGTGGAACATCGACCTGACCCTGGTTGACGTCAGCAGGGTCACCAGGGACGCGTACGCCGACGCCTTCCGCCGGGTCACCGGCCGCCCGCTGGTCCAGCTGCCGCAGCTGGCGGGCCAGAGCGAGTCGGAAATCTTCTTCGAGGCCCTGGCGCGCAACGACGCCGCGCCGACGGTGCCTGCGGCGATGGCACCGACCGATGACGGCAGTGATGAGCTGCTTGACCGGTTCGTCAACGAACTCGCCGCGGCCTTCGGTGCCAGGCGCGAGCTGCTGGCCAAGCGCGGTCGCATCCTGCCAGGGGCCACCGAGGCGGTCCGGGCGGTGGCCGGCCTGCCGGGAGTGGTGCAGTCCGTCCTCACCGGGACGATCAGGCCGAACGCGGTGGAGAAGCTGCGCGCGTTCGGCCTCGACGGCTTCTTCGACTTCGAGATCGGCGGCTACGGGTCGGAGATCTACCCGAAGGGCGCCCAGCTGATGATGTCCAGGAGCAGGGCATCAGAGAAGTACGGGGTCGCCTTCGGCGAGGCATCGACGCTCTACATCGGGGACTCGACGCGGGACGTCGAAGCGGCGCGAGTGGGCGGTGCCCGGTCGGTCGCCGTCGCCACCGGGCGGTCCACCGAAGGTGACCTCCGCGCCGCCGGGGCCGGTATAGTCCTGCCCGACCTGACGGATATATCAGCCGTCATCCATGCAATTCGGCTGCCAGTCATGCCATCGGCGAGCTAGCGAGAGCCGCTGCCGGATGATCCCCGATCGTCACGTCCATGATCGCGGCCATCACGTCCATGATCGCGGCCACCACGTCCATGATCGCAGCCACCACGTCCATGATCGCAGCCACCACGTCCATGATCGCGGAAACTTTGGCGGGCTCCAGAGGCTGTCGCACAACTCGTGATCTTGGAAGGTCAAGGTCATTTTGCACGGCGTGTTGCGTCTCTGTGCCCCACTCCGCTGGTCACACGACCG
>DATGVY010000496.1:0-6822 GCA_035299845.1 Streptosporangiaceae bacterium | reverse complement strand
CACCGTGGCGGGCTGGTACACCGGCAGCCCGCGACCGGGCGCCATCGGCCCGGCGGTAATCGCAGGCCATATCGACTCCTACCGCGGCCCCGGCGTCTTCTTTCGGCTACGTCAGCTGCGCCCGCCGGACCGGGTCTACGTGCGGCGGTCTGACCGGACTCTGGTCGTCTTCCGGGTGACTTCAGTGCGCACCTATCTCAAGGACCATTTCCCGACCGCAGCGGTGTACGGGCCGGTCCCCAGCGCGCAGCTCCGCCTGATCACCTGCGGCGGCATTTTCGATCCCGGGCGTCGCTCCTACCTGAGCAACGTCGTCGTCTACGCCGTGGCGGTGCGGGGCGCCGGGCGGGCGCACCCGCCCCGCCGCACCCGGCGACGCGGCATCGCACCCGCCTCGCACCCGGCGACGCGGCATCGCACCAGGCCACACGACAGCACCGGGCGGACGGCAGGCAGCTTCCGCCGGCGTGTCCCGGCGCCTTCCTGGCGGGCTGTCTTCCTGGCGGAACGTAGGATCGTGGCTGCACTGTGACATTAAGCCCAGGGACATTAAGCCCAGGGATCAGGCCAGCGACGTCCAGGCCAGCGACGTCCAGGCCAGGGACGTCCAGGCCAGGGACGTTCAGGCCAGCGACACTCATCAGGGGAGGCCAGGTGACCCGCCCGCAGGACACCATCGATCCAGCCGCGCATGCTCCGCAGGCCGAGATTTACCGTGCCAGCCGGCAGGACAAGCCATGGGGGCACGAGCTGATCTTCGCTGCCATGGAGGGAAAATACGTCGGAAAGATCATCCACGTCGAGGCCGGGCATTCGCTGAGCCTGCAGTATCACCGGGAGAAGGAAGAGACCATCAGCGTGCTGACCGGCGATGCACTGGTGCTGCACGGCCCGGCGGCCGACCAGCTGACCGAGCAGCGATTCGGTCCTGGCGACACCATCCACCTGCCGCCGGGCGTCCTGCATCGGGTCACCGCCATCACCGACGTGACGTTCGTGGAGTCATCGACTGCCCGGCCCGGCTGGCGGGAGGATGTCGTCCGGCTCGAGGACGCCTACGGGCGGTCGGGCACGAGCGCGCCCTGAGAGACCCAGCCCGGCGCCTGTCCTGACTCGTCAGCCCGGCGCCTGTCCCGACTCGTCGGTGCGGGGCTCGGTGCCCACCCTGGCCAGGTCAGGCTGGCTGATCCTGAACCTGGCCTCCACCGTGGCCCGCACGGTCTGCTTCGTCGGCGCCAGGTCAAACGTGAATTCCTCGGGTGCGGCCACCCGCGTCCGCTGCGGCAGCCTCGCGGTGAACCTGGTGCTGTGCTCGCCCTGGGCGGCGCCGTCGGACAGCAGCCGCGCATCGGCCAGCTCGACCAGGCCGACAAGCTCGCTCCCCAGCGCCCGCGCGTAGTCCCTGGCCCGCCGTACCGCATCCCCGGCCGCCGCCGCCCTGGCCTGCCGGTAGACCGGGCTGGCTGGCCGAAGTTCCCACCAGGGGCCGCCGACATCCGTCTGCTCCTGGCCCGCAAGCTGCGACATCAGCTCGCCGATCCGGTCGAATCCGGTCACCGCGATGGTCTGCCGCACCAGGCCCAGATAGCCCGCCACATGGGACGGCGGCTTGGCGTTGCTGAGCTGCGGGCTGACCCGCAGTCCCGATGTCTCGATCCGGTCGATCACATCGGGAAAGCTGGCCAGTATCTTGTCGACAGTGTCCGCCCGGTCTTCGAGCAGTTGCATGGCCCGCGTCCGCTCGGTGTCGCGAGCCACGATGCTCACCTCGAGCCGAGCGATCTCCGGCTCAACCTCAAGGACAATCTCACCACGGACGGCGATCAGGGGCTGTTCTTGCATGTGCACTCCACAGTTTCGGTAGAGACGCTACCGTGCCTGGCCGGCCGCCACCCGGGCAAGCGGGGAACATCCTGCCCTACTGGTAGCGTTAGGACGACAGCGGCCCATGATGCCGCCACTCCCGCGGGCGAGCTGCCCGCGCGGTCGCTTCTGTGAGCAGTTCGCTTCCCGGTGAGCCCAGATGGCTCGCCGCCGTCGCCGAGATCTCCTCCCGCTACGCGGCCCCGAACTGCTGATGGAGTTCATCCATGCCCCAGAATGCTGACCGCCATGCGGTCACGCCGCGGCGCGGCGCAGCGGAACCTCGCCGCGGCGCAGCGGAAACGCGCCGCGGCGCAGCGGAACCTCGCCGTGGCGCGGCTAACCCCCGCCGCGCTGCGGCCAGCCCGGGCCGCCGGGCCGCAGGCCCGCGCCGCCGTGGCGGGGACGCCGCAAGGAACGGCCCCGCGGTCCGCCGAGACAACCGGCTCGCCGTCCGCCGGGACGATCAGGCTACCGAGCTGGATCGAGCGCTGACCGCGGCACTCAGCGCGCCGCCGCCCGCGCCGACGACCTTCAGCGAGCTCGGCCTTGCCGTCCGGCTGGTCGAAGCCCTGGCCGCGCGCAGCATCGACACGCCGTTCGCCATCCAGGCCCGGGCCCTGCCCGATGCGCTGGCAGGCCGCGACGTCCTCGGCCGCGCGCAGACCGGGTCGGGAAAGACGCTCGCGTTCGGCCTCCCCATGCTCACCAGGCTGGCCGACCCGGCGGGCCGGATGCATGACAACGCCCCCCGCGGGCTGGTGCTCGTCCCGACCCGCGAGCTCGCCAGGCAGGTAGCCGACGTTCTGGCGCCGCTCGGCCGGACGCTCGGCGTGAGCGTGACAACGGTGTACGGAGGGGCGCCGATAGGGCGTCAGATCGAGGCGATCCGGCGCGGCGTCGACATCGTGGTCGCCACGCCGGGCCGGCTGATCGACCTGCTCGACCGCGGGGCCCTGACCCTGGCTGACATCGACATCACCGTGCTCGACGAGGCCGATCACATGGCCGACCTCGGCTTCCTGCCCGCCGTCACCCGCATACTTGACGCCACCCCGCCCGGCAGGCAGCGGATGCTGTTCTCCGCGACCCTGGATCGCGGTGTCGCTCAGCTGGTGCACGCGTACCTCAGCGAGCCGGCCATCCATGCCGTTCCCCCCGAGGTGCTGAACGGCGGCGCCGCCGAGCATCGCGTGCTCGTGCTGTCCGCGCAGGACAAGGTGCCGGTCGCGGCAGAGATCGCGAGCAGGCCCGCGCGCACGCTGTTCTTCGTCCGCACCAAGCACGGCGCGGACCGGCTCGCCAGGCAGTTCCGCAGGCTGGACGTCGACGCCGTCGCCATCCACGGCAACCTGAACCAGAACCAGCGGCAGCGGGCCCTCGCCGCGTTCGCGGCCGGCCATCCGCGCGTCCTGGTCGCCACCGACGTCGCCGCCCGCGGCATCCATGTCGACGACATCGAGCTAGTCGTCCACTTCGACCCGCCGAATGACCACAAGGACTACCTGCACCGTTCCGGGCGCACGGCCCGGGCAGGCGCAAGCGGCATGGTGGTCGCGCTGGTCGACCACGCGCAGGCACGCGATGTCGGCCGCATGCACGACGCCGCCGGCGTGACCGCCACCAGGGACGATGTGCAAACCGGGCACCATGTGGTCCGCCAGATCGCGACCTCGGGGACGCCGGTGCCGCCCGCGCCAAGCCCGCCGTCACCGCGCCCTCAGCAGGCACAGCGCCCATCGCAGGCACAGCGCTCTTCGCAGGCACAGCGCTCTTCGCAGGCACGCTCTTCGCAGGCACGGCACTGGCAGGGCCAGCCGCGTCCGGTCAGCCGGGCCCGCCGGAACCCCGGGCCCCGCCGGGCAGCGGGAACAGCTCAAGGGTGACCCCGAAGTAGCGGTCCGTCTGACCCAGTGCGTCATGCCCAGCCGGCGGCATACGGCGATGGACCGCGAGTTGCCGGAGAGGCAGCCAGCCTCGCTGCTCAGCGGAAATGCACAAGATTCCGAACGGAGGCCGCGTCGCCAGTCCCGCCGCTCAGGCCAGCCTGGCCGTCCGATGGCTACGCTTCCTGCTCGGTGGGCCGCACCATGAGCTCGCTGATGATCACGTGCCACGGCCTGGTCACCATGAACCCGATGGCCTCGGCGATGTCCTCGGCCTGCAGCCGCTTGATGCCGCTAAAGCGCCTGTTCATCTGGTCAAGCACCTCCGGCCGGTTGTGGTCGGCCAGCTCGGTCTCGGTTACGCCAGGCTCGATCAGCGAAACCCGGACTCGCCGGGCGGCGACTTCCTGGCGCAGCGCCTCGCTGAACGCCCCGACCCCGAACTTGGTCGCGTTATAAAGCGGCACTGCCGTTGCGGGCAATCCGGCCCGCCACGGAGCTGAGATTCACCATGTCGGCGACCCGGTGCGGGCTGTCCTGAGCGGCACGGAGCAGATGCGGCAGGGCAGCGCGCGCGCAGTACATCAGCCCGAGCACGTTGACGTCGATCATGCGCCGCCAGTCGTCCGCCGGCGCGCCGACGACCGGGCCGAGCAGCATCAGCCCGGCGTTGTTGACCAGTGTGTCCAGCCGGCCGAGCTCGGCTACGGCGCGCTCGACCAGCTTGTTCGCCTCTTCCTCGCTGCTGACGTCGGCGCGCAGCGGCACGGCCACGCCGCCGGCCTCGCGGATCTGCTTCGCCAGTTCGTCCAGCCGCTCGGCGCGGCGGCCAGCCAGCGCGACCGCGGCTCCATGGCGGGAAAGCTCAACCGCCGTGGTCGCGCCGATCCCGCTTGAGGCGCCGGTGACCAGCGCAGCCGTCCCGTCAAGCCGATCCGGCATCGAGCCTCCCGCGACGCTGGCGCCGCGGCCTTCGCGGCGCGCCTCCGCCGAGCCTACGGCGCAAGTCCGTGGCGCATGCTGAAGGGCCGGCCGTGACCGGTGCGCTCGGGCTGCGCACCCAGGTCCTGGCCCAGGCGGCGGA
Source organism: Streptosporangiaceae bacterium (assembly GCA_035299845.1). Lineage (GTDB taxonomy): Bacteria > Actinomycetota > Actinomycetes > Streptosporangiales > Streptosporangiaceae > Palsa-506. The sequence continues at coordinate 1,989 of DATGVY010000496.1, read as the reverse complement.
GCGAAGGTACGTTGCCGCCGGGCATGCAAACGTGACCACGACGGCGAGCACGCCAGGTCGCCGGATCACGCGCCGCGCCGCCAGCAGAAAGCTGCATCAGGTCCCGGCACTCGACCGGGCAAGTGACGAAGTGATTTGCCCTGCGCTGGTGACCCATCAAAAAGGCTAGTTCAGGTAAAAAGGCTAGTTCAGGTCGATCCTGGCCACAAATGCACAGATATGCCGCGTAGTCCCGGTCTCGTTTCCCGAAGCGATCCTTGGTCGTTAGCCTCGCCCCCCGCGCCTTCGGCCTCGTTATCCGCGCTGCCACGCTGGTATTCCCGCCGAGCGGCTTGCCTGGCCGCGCAGAACAATGACCGGGGATCCGTGCGTGATGAGCGCCGCAGCCAGCCCGCGGCCACCCGCCGTTGGCATGCCTTGTGACCGTGCACTCGGAGTTGGTATGATTTTGGGCGGTCCATGAGGTGGCCGGCCGATCTCGCCCGCAGGGCGGGGAGGAGCGCAATGAAGCGCTTGCGGTCCGTTTCGCTGACCGTAATGACAGCCGGATGCCTGGTATCGCCGCTCTCTCGTATCGGGACAGGCATCCGCGCTCCGCCGTCACCCCCGTCGGGGCCCACACCAGCCACAAGGCGCGGCCCGCTTTCTCGCCGCCGACTCAGGGCCCTTGACAGCAGCCGCGATGCGGATGGCCGTTACCGGTCAAGCCCAGACCCATCCCCCAGCGAGAGGACGGCGCAATGAAACGCCTTCTGATCGGATTGGCCGGCGCACTGATGCTGGCTGCCTATTCCCTGCCCGCCACGCCGGCCGCCTTGGCGAGCACCGCGGGCGTCCACTACTCCGAGCACCCGACGTGTGGCGAGGACGCCGTCACGTGCACCGAACTGGCCCAGCCTATCAGCGGGTATACCGGCCACGACGAGCCCTCCCTGCTGTTCTACTCAAGCAAGGCTGGTTCGGGAAACAACGATCTCTATCAGCTGACGCTTCCGAACGACCCGCCGACCAAGCCCGTGCAGAACGGGACCGGCGGCACTTTCAACTTCCAGCTGCACCCGGCCTTCTGGTTCGGCATGGCCATGTGTGACAACCAGTCGGCCCCGAACCCGGGCGGCAGCTCGATCGGCGCGAACGTGCCGTGCAGGGCGGACAGCGACACCAACATCTTCAACAGCTCCGATCCCACCTCGCCCAGCTACATCGGGCTGCACCCGGGCACGGCCTTCATGGAGATGCAGTTTTATCCGCCAGGCTGGGCGCCGTGGCCAGCAGGCAATAGCTGTGCCGCAACCCAGTGGTGCGCCGCGCTGAACATCGACAGCCTGTCGCAGAACCTGAACACCGGCCAGCAGCTCAACCCGACCTGTGCGGGCGTCACCGGGATCGAGTACGTGAACTTCGCCTTCATCACCAAGAGCGGCGTAGCCCAGGCCCCGGCCAGTCCGGTGAACGCGACCCTCGCCACCTTCACTCCCGACCCGGCCAAGGACCTCTTCATGAACTCGGGTGACACCCTCAAGGTGCGCCTGCACGACACATCCGGCGGGTTCCAGATCGTCATTGACGACCAGACCACGGGCCAGAGCGGGTCGATGACGGCCAGCGCCGCCAACGGCTTCGGCGAGGTCCAGTACGCTCCCACCGGAACCAGCTGCACGAACATCCCCACCAACTTCCACCCGGTGTACTCGACCTCAAGCGAGAACACCAGAGTCCCCTGGGCCGCGCACTCCTACAACGTGGCCTTCTCCGACGAGATCGGGCACTTCGAGTACTGCAACGGCGTCAACCCCCAGACGCTGGCCTGCGACAGCAAGGGCGTCAATGACCCAGCCGGCCTCGACTCCGACGACGTGGGCTGCTTCAGCCCCGCCCAGTCGACCATGATCAGGGTGGGCGGCTGCCTTCTCGGCGCAGACACCGACTTCGACGGGGTCGGATACCAGAACACCTGGCCGGGAACGTTCAGCAACCCAGCGAACGACG
>DATGVY010000495.1:0-9119 GCA_035299845.1 Streptosporangiaceae bacterium | reverse complement strand
CGACGACCTGGCCAGCCAAGCCCATCTCGCGGCCTGACCGGCCATCACCCACGCACCCAGGAGCTGATCCGCCAACCCCGCAATTGACTCGATCATGACGGCCGTGCCGTCTAAGCCCTCTAACGGGCAGGCTGCCAGCGGGTTGTGCGCCATCGGCAAGGGACGGGAACGACGCATCCGCAGCGGCCGGTGTGGTGGCCCATCTGGGAAGAAGACTTCAGCAATCTCGTCGCCACCTTCCTGCAGCACGACTCTGGCCACGGCAACGCAAACTATGCCGCTACGTCAGCACTAGGCCTGGCAGCTGCGAACTGTGCGAATCGCCCGCGGCCCTCAATCCAAGGCACGAACCAGCGGACCCAGCGTCCGCAATCGGACCGCCCCGCCGTCTTCGGCGTAGCCATCACGAGATCATCCGCAGACACGTTTGCTCGTTGTTTGCTCGGATGCCGCGGTACAGCCCGTCAGTGCCTGGTACCAGGCGGCAGCGGAACCGGAAGGTCCGCCGGAGGTACACGCGAGGTACATCGGGCTGCCGGCGCCCGGGTACCGCACAGATCGGCTTCCGCACGCGCAGGTCCACGTTCCCGCCGCACCGGCCCGTCGGGGGCCAGGCCGTCGATGCTTCCCCCGGCGGCTCCGCGAGTAGGCGGGCCGGTTGCCCGAGGTCAGCGTCGCGTGCGCGCCGCGCCGCGCGACACCTGGCTCCGTCGCCTCGGCATCAAGGGCGCTGCCGGCCTCGGACACCGGAAGCGCGGCCGTGACTGCCGCCGCCATGTTCCCCGCCGTGATCAGGATGTCGAGTGCCTCGGCGAGCGCGTCGGCGCTGGAGCCATCCCAGCGGCGTCGTTCCTCGACCGCTGCCTGCGCATAGCTGAGCGCACGGCGCAGGGCCACGAAGGCCGCTAGCTCCGCTAGGTCGAACCGACCCACGCCCCCCGCCAGCCGCTGGACCGGTAATACCGCGGCAGGGTAACCGCCAGCACGCCAATCCAGGCGGCCAGGATCACGCAGCAGACGATAATTGCCGCCAGGGCCACCGCCCGCCTGCGGACGACCCGGTCCGCGGCGGGATCCGGGCTCTCCAGGGCGACCAGCGCACGGATGAGGCGGAGCCGTTCCGCGCGGCCCAGCTCGCGAAGCTGCCCCTCGTCGAACACGCCGGACCTCCTTTGGTCGACCCGAAGCCGGCATTGCCATGGGACAGGCGGCGCTTGTGCCGAAGCTCTCGTCAATCTCTGCGGGGCGGGCTGCCGGATCCCATCGATTCGATATGCGGGTCTGGCCGGTGATTTGTGCGGTCAAGTAGCGAGTAGGTAGCTGCTCTTTCCGATGAGCCAGAGGCCGAGCAAGACAGACACGATGATGATGGCCTGATCCGTGTGGGTGTCGATCCAGGTCTTTATGCGGGCGAGGAGAGCATGGGATCGCTCGGGCCGGAAGACCGCATAGATCTCGATAACGAGGACGGACGATGTTGCGATGAGGCAGAACAGGAAGAGCGAGATGTAAGTCTCTGCGGAGGAGAGCTTCGCCTCCACGACGATGGCAGCGGCGGCAGCGACAAGGGGCCATGGCTGGACGATCGCGGCGATGACGACGGCATGCCACGACGACATCTTGTCTATGCGCCCTTGCCATTTCGGGGTCTTCCTGGGTTTCTTCGGCCGGCTCATCCTCCTGCGCTGCCGCAGGGCGATGAGCAGCAGCCCGGCGCCGATGGCGATTTTAACGGCGAGCACAGCGACCGATGGCGCGGTCCTGGGTTCTGGCGGCTTATTGCCCGTTGCGAGAACGGTGAGCGCGATCACGATGGCGAGAGACAGGAACCAGCCGAAGACGAATGCGGCTCCTTTTCTTACGCCGCGCTCCGAGGCGAGAACCAGGAGGAACGCCGTGAGCGGGACCGGTTCGAGCGTGATCGCCAGACCGATGAGGACGAGGTCAAGAATCACGATCGGCTCGGGCTGGCGGGAGAGGCGGCGCGCAATCTCTCCTGCCAGATGAGCCGGATAAGCCGAGTCCGCAGGCCAGACGGCAAGCGACGAGTTTCGGGGCGGTACAAGAGGATCACCTTGGCGGTCTCAGCGGGCTTTTGCCGGGTCCCTGCCGGCCTCCGGACCTGTTGCTGAGGCCTCATCCCTGGCCTCGATGGCCAGGCGGGGCAGGATGCGGTCCAGCCAGCCGGGGAGTGCCCAGTTGGCCGGGCCGGTGAGGTGCATGAGGGCGGGCACCAGCAGGCTGCGGATGACCAGTGCGTCGACGAGGACGGCGAACCCGAGGCCGAAGCCGAACTCCTGCAGAACCCGCTGGCCGCCGAGCAGGAACGACCCGAAGACCAGGATCATGATGCTGGCCGCGGCCGCGCGGTGAGCCGGCTTGGGCCGCTAGTTCGAGCGGCCCGTTGAACCCGGGGCCGAACCCCTGGGCCATGGCGGTGTAGGCCTGGTGGGTGGTCGAGCCCGGCGGGTCGGTGCTGGCGTCGGAGGTGCCCAGCCGGAGGCCGAAGATCGGCAGGGCGATCACCACCACCGCGGCGAGGGCGCCCAGGGCGACGAGCGCCTTGCGGGCTTCGACGACCCGGGCCCAGCGGAGCCAGAAACCGCTGGCGTCCGTGCTCGCCAGGCCGCCGGCGGCCAGCGCCGCCCGTTCCCGTCGGGACAGGACCCTGGGCCCGAGGAACCCGAGCATGGCCGGCAGGAAGGTGAGGGAGGCGGCCATGGTCAGTGCCACCGCGATGGCCGCGCCGAGCGACGGCCCGTAGAGGAAGCTGACGCCGAGGGCGAACTGGCCGAGCAGGGCGATGCAGACGGTGAGGCCGGCGAGCAGCACCGTGCGGCCGGAGGTTCGCACGGCCAGGGCGGCGGCGTCGGAGTAAGGGAGCCCGGCTTTCACCGCGCTGCGGTGCCGGCTGATGATGAACAGCCCGTAGTCGACCCCGACGCCGAGGCCGATCAAGACGGCCAGCTCGCTAGAGACACTCGCGACGTCGAACGCGTGGGAGAGCAGGCCGATGAGCGACGTGGCTGTCACCAGCGCCAGTCCCGCGGTCACCAACATGGCCGCCACGGGGGTCACCGTCGACGTGCAGGTCGACGGCACTGTCCGCGATCTGTCCCCGGCAGCCGACCTCTCCGCCTACCGCATCGTGCAGGAGGCCCTGACCAACGTGGTCCGCCACGCTGGCCCCACCCGTGCCCGGGTCCGGATCAGCTACCGGCCCGCCGAACTGAGCGTCGAGGTGACCGATGACGGGCCCAGCGGCCAGCCGCCCCCGATGTCCCGTTCGGGCAGCGGTCAGGGGCTGATCGGGATGCGCGAGCGAGCTGCCCTGTTCGGCGGAGAGCTAGCCGCCGGACCGTACGCGGGCGGTTACGGGATTTCGATGGTATCGTTTTCCCATGGAAGCAGTCATCGATCAGGCCGGCCGGGTTGTGCTGCCCAAGCCCATCCGCGATGCGCTGGGCTTGCTGCCCGGCACGAAGGTCGACATCACGCCGTATGGCGCCGGCGCGCAGCTCCTGCCTGCAGGCCGGACCGCGCGCCTGGTCGAGGAGGACGGCGTGCTCGTCGCGGACGCCGAGACCCCGGTCGATGACGACATGGTCTTCGCCCTCATCGACGCGGGCCGCAAGTGACGGTCGCGGTCGACACCAGCGTCGCCGTTCCGCTGCTTGTCCGCTCACATCACGATCATGCGGGCGTGGTGCGATGGTGGGGCGGGCAGGAGGTCGCGCTCAGCGGTCACGCCCTCGCCGAGACGTACTCGGTTCTCACCAGGCTGCCCGGCGACGCGCGGCTAGCACCAGCCGACGCCGCCCGGCTGCTGAATGCGCGCTTCGCTGCGCCTTTCATGCTGAGCAGGCCGCTTGCCCGTAAGCTGCCGGACACGCTCGGCCGCCTTGGCATCGCAGGCGGTGCCGTTTACGATGCGCTGGTGGCGCTGGCCGCCAGAGAGCACGGGGCCGCCCTCGCCACCCGGGATGCGCGGGCACGCGGCACCTACGACGCCGTCGGCGTCACGGTAATCGCCGTCACCTGACCGCAGCAGAAGGCATCGTCGCGGACCGACGTCCGTCCGCAATCCGAGGAAGCGTGCCTCGCGCTTACGGCGGTTCACTACAGTCTCGCTAGAAGATATGGCGGCTTCGGGGGGTACGGGAGGATCATGGCCATGGCGAGGGCGGCGCGTGACCGGCTGGCCAGGACATTGCGCGGCGACACGCAGACCGCGTTCAGCGTGGAACTGACGGCGAGGACGGGCGACTTGAGCCTGGAGGTCGAGGGCTTCGGGCACGTCAAGTTCCCGGTGACCCCTGCGAAAGCCCGCAAGCTCGCCGGTCTCGGTCAGCCGGCCCGGTTTGGCCGTGGCGAGGAGACGCTGAGCGACCCGGACGTCCGCGACACGTGGGAGATCCCGAAACACCTCGTCCGCGCCGAGTGGAACGACGCCATGCTGAAGGTCATCCTCGCGACGGTAAAAGAAGAGCTAGGACTACCGAACGCTGCCGAGCTGGCTGCCGATCTTCACTCCCTCCTGGTCTATGAGCCGATGCAGTTCTTCCTCGCCCACCAGGACTCCGAGAAAGACGACTCGATGGTCGGCACCCTGGTGGTGACGCTGCCGTCTAGTTACACCGGCGGCGAGCTGATGGTGGGGCATAACGAGGAGTGGAAGGCCTACCGGGGGTCGAAGACGGCGCTGTCGCTGGTCGCCTTCTACGCCGACTGCCGGCACGAGGTTCTCAAGGTGCAGTCGGGCTACCGGATCACGCTCACTTACAACCTGCTCCTGCACGGGGATACCAGCCGTCCGGAGGGCGATGAGGGAACCGTCACCGAACTGGCGGATCTCCTCCGCGAGCACTTCAGCACGCCGGTGCCCCGCTATTACGGCGGGCCCGCGACTGACCCGCCGAACCGGCTCGTCTACCTCCTCGATCACGAGTACACGCCCCGCGGGCTGAACTGGCGGCGGCTGAAAGGCGCGGACGCGAGCCGGGTGGCCCTGCTGCGGACCGCCGCGGGCAAAGCAGGCTGTGAGGCCGTCCTGGCGCTCGCCGACATCAAGACGACGCACAGCGCGTTCCCGGCGGATGAAGGTTACGGATACCGGCGGCGCTGGGACGATGCCGACGGCGAAGACGACTACGACGAAGACGACGGCAACGACACCCAATACGAGATTCAGGAGCTGATCGACTCCGAGGTCACCCTCACCCACTGGACCGGGCCGGACGGCACCCGGCTAGAAGAGACTTCGCTGTTCGCCGACGGCACCGAGGTCTGCGCGTCTACCCCGTCCGGCGACCTCACGCCGTACGCCCAGCAGTACGAGGGCTACATGGGCAACTGGGGCAACACGCTGGACCGCTGGTACCACCGGGCGGCGGTCGCCGTGTGGCCCCGTGATCAGGCCTTTGCGAACCGCGCCGAAACCTCGCCGTCCTGGGCTCTTGATGAGCTCACCGCGATGGCGTCATCGGGCAATGTACCAGGCGCCCAGGCCGCCACGGCGACACTCGCGCCGTTCTGGGACAGCGCGGTGCGCGGCCGGACTCCGGAGGAAAGTGGCAGGACCTCCGGGCTGTTCGGCACGGCGCTCCGGGCGGCGGACGCCGTGGCGGACGCGAGCACCGCGGCGATGCTGCTGCACCCGTTCCGCGTCGAGAACCTGACAGACGCGCATGTGACCTCGTTCGCGAAGATCGCCGGCGGCTACGGCCATCAGTGGACGGCGGACCTGCTGCGGACATGGTTCGGCGGGGATCAGCCGGCCTGGGCATACGGCGGGGGCCGGGAACGACCGCAGTGGGTGGCGGACTTTCTGCCAGGCCTGTGCGTGGGACTGCACGCCGAGGGCAGTGCTGGCGCGGTGGCCGCGCAGCGGCTGCTTGATCTCGCGTGGGAATGGATCAGCAAGGACATCCGCAGCGGGCTCGGGTTGTCGTTGCCCAGCTACCGCGACGAGCAACTCGGCGGTCTAGGTAAACCGCTCGCCGCGGTCCTGACGGCTGCCGCCGCGATCGGGGCGGCCAGCACGCGGGACATAGTTTCGGGATATATCCGGGAACAGGGCGACCCGGTGACCACGCTAGAGCTGTCCGCGCTGCGCGCCGCTGACCAGATGCCCCGGGATGGCGCACGCGGCGACGGCGGCTTCGGCGACCTGGCCGCCGACTGTGCGGCGCGGCTCCGCGCCCGGCTCGCCCGCCCGCAGCGCGCGTCGGGTGACTGGTCGATCGAACTGCCCGCGGGGGGCTGCACATGTGACCTGTGCGGCACCCTCTGCACGTTCCTGGAAGACAGGAGCCGGCGCACCTTCGAGTGGCCCCTTGCCAAGGATGGCCGGCAGCATGTTCACTCCCGGATCGACGGGGCCGAACTGCCCATCAGCCACGTGACCAGGCGGCAAGGTCGCCCCTACACGCTCGTCCTGAACAAGACCGACGCGCTCTTCTCCCGCGAGCGGGAGGCGCGGATCAAGGATGAAACGGATCTGAAGTGGCTCGCCGCAGAGCGGAAGCCCGGCGCTTGATCAGTGCAATCAACGAACGGTCGGGATGGCCGGGACCGGCCGCCAGAGGCGGCTGACTACTACCAGACCCACGACATCTCCCAGGAGATGGAAGCGGGGCGTGGGAACGCCACGACGGCTACGGTGCCAACGACCTCGGATCTCTTAATCCGCGGGCTCGGGGTTCAAGTCCCTGCAGCGCACCTGTACTGGCGTAGGGCTGTACCAGGATTTCTGATGGGGCATGCTCACCGCTGATCGGACGCCTCCCGTCATGTACCGGTCTGGGAACTGCTCACATCAGGTCGATGGCAACCGGTGGCGGCGAAAGAATCAGCCGAGCGCTCCGGCAGCACATCAACCGGGCGGCGGGCCTGCACGTCGACCAGCACGGTGCCATAGGAATGCCCGCCGCGCAGCGCGAACTCATCTACCCCCAGCACCACGAGGTGCATTCGCAGCGGTCCTGGCTGAGGTCAGTTTGGTGCCGACTCTGAGGTACAGATCAGCCAGATCTTGGCGGCGGATGCCTTGATCGGCTTCGAGGTTGAGTGCTGGTCGTCGGGATGCGGGGACAGGGTTACTGGGTGGGTGGGTCGGTTTCGTTGGCCAGGCGGTGTGCGACGGCGAATCCCCAAGGGATGCTGAGCAGGAGAACCAGCGCGAGGCCGAGCAGGAGCGGCGCCAGCCGTGCGGCGCCGGCGGCGAGGCACGCCACGGTCACTGCGGCGCACGTGCGGGCGAGCGGCTGGTACAAGCTGGGGTCGCGGTGCCAGGCGTGCAGGCTCGCGGCTACCAGCATGGTCGCGCACAGCACGACGGCGGCGCCCGCGCACAGTATCCACGCCGTGGCGGCTGGGGTGCGACCGTCGTGGGCGTGGTGGACGAGGCTGACCATCGCGGCGCCCATCGCGGCGATGGCGGCGGTGAGCGGCAGGTGGCTGAGCATCCACTGCAGGCTGGCCGCCGGTTCCGGTCTGGGGTGGCGGTGTCCGGCGAAGTCGAAGTAGGTCCACCAGGCGCCGAAGCCGACCACGACGGCGACCAGCCCGACGGCGAGGGTGAGGCCGCTGATCGGCTGGCTGGCCAGTCCGTTGACGACACCGGTGAGGGTTTCGCCGAGCACGATGATGGTGAGCAGCCCGAACCGTTCGATGAGCGCGTCGGTGATGGTCAGCGTGCCCGGCTGCGCACGGAGGGCCGTGAGGATGACGGCTGTGAATCCGGCCAGGTAGGCGGCGTCGAGCAGTCCCCAGGCCGGCAGGCGGGCGCGGGCCGGCAGGAGGGCGGTGCTGGCCAGCAGGGCGGCGCAGGCCGCGGTCCCGATGACGAACAGCCGGCTCGGCCGGCGGTATTCGGGGCGGTCGCCGCGCGCGGCCAGCAGCCAGAGCACGGCCAATATCGCGAACAGCACCGCCGCGGCGACGGCGAACGCCGCTCCTCGCGCACCGCCTGCCTCGGGGATGAAGGCGCCCATCGCGGCGAGCACCAGGATCTGCAGCAGGAACGTGCTGCGGCCGCGGGCGTCGTCGTGGCCGTGCAGCTCGTGGTGGAGGCTGCCGTTGGCCCAGGCGATCCACACCAGCGTGAACACCACGGCGAACTCGCCCAGGCCGCGCCAGGTCAGGTGCCCGGCCAGGTGGTGGGCGGCCTGGGCGACCAGCACGACCACGGCCAGGTCGTAGAAGAGCTCGAGCGGGCCGACCACTCGCTCGCGCGGCTGCTCGCCGTGAGGACGGGGCGGCTGCCACAGGGAGCGGCGCAGCCGAGCCCAGCGCTCTCGGCGGGTGGCTGGACCGGCGCCGGGCTGTGGTGGGCGAGATGCCCGAGCCGGGCCCGCAGCCTGGCCGCGCCGGCCTGATTGATCCCGCATCCCGTTCGGCTCCTTGCGTGACACCGCCCCCGCCGGGCCCGGCCAGGACGTGCGTGCCTGGGCCCGGGCCCGGCCTCAGGCCGGGGACGGCCGCGTTTCGGTCCAGTTGACCATCAGCCGGCGCTCGGCGAACAGCCACCGGCCGTTCTGCTTGACGAATTCGTCGAGATAGCGGATGGACGCGATCATCATCGTGCGCTGCCCGTCCTCGCCGACCGAGAGGTGATGGGCGAGGCAGTAGCTCTCGCCGGTGGCCCGGTTCCCGTCGAGGGAGACGGTGCTCTGCCCGTTGAAGTGCATGGTGGCGGCGTAGGTGTTGAGGTTGTCGAACACCGGGGCCAGCGACTCGCGCCCGTTCAGCTGCTGACTCGGTTCCGCGGCGGTCGCGTCCATGAACACGAGGAACCGGGTGTCGGCGGTGAACAGCGCCATCTGGCCCTTGGCGTCGCGCCGGTCCGCGCGGTGGGCGTAGGCGTCGATCAGCTCGCGGATGGCCAGCCGTTCGGCCGCTTCCTGGGGTGAGATCGTCGCGTGCGATGTCATGCCGGATCCCCTCGTGGAACTATTTGACACTTGTATAAAAACAGGTGTGGTGGCAGAGTGCAAGTCGTGGGAAAGCCGCGCCTGACCATGGGCGGCAGCGGGTCATCCGGCGCCTCTGACGTCGCCTCGGAGCGCGGTGCGATGGCTGACCGCACCGATCCGCGCCTCACCCGAACGGCCCAGGCC
>DATGVY010000494.1:0-7949 GCA_035299845.1 Streptosporangiaceae bacterium | reverse complement strand
GGCCGGGCAGCCCGACCGGGTGGCACTGGTGGACGCGCTGGAGGCCGAGCATGCCGCAATCGACCCGCTGCTCCAGGCCATCGACTCGGCCGCGGCCGACCCGGCCTACGGCTACCAGCGGTTCGGCGACATCATCGACGAGCTCGCGGCGAAGCTGACCGCGCATCTGGCCCACGAGGAGTCGGACGGGCTGGCCCTGATCGACGCCTCGCTGACGCCGGAGGAGTGGCAGCACTTCTCCCAGGTCCACACCGAACGGATCCGCCGGGACGCGCCGGTGTACATGCCCTGGCTGCTCAGCGAGGCAAGCCCGCACACGCTCGACGCGATCCTCAGTAAGTTCCCCCTGCCGCTGCTCACCGCCTTCCGCGAGCAGTGGGGGCCGAGGTACGCCACTTTGAACATCTGGAACGCCGCCGGCGAGCCGGCCTCCTAAGACGCCCGGAAGAACACCAGGGAGAGGGCCATGTCACCCCAGGACGCAACAGAAACCGCCCCCCAGGCCGCGGCGTCCCCCGCCATCGGCCGCAAACTCGGCCTTGCGCTGCTCGTCATCGCCACCGCGCAGCTCATGCTGGTGCTCGACGACGTGCGGGGTTACTCGGCGATGCACACCGGCCTGGCCTACCTGCCGTACGTGGCCGGCGTCGGTCTGGCCTCTGGCGGGTTCGGGCCGCGGCTGCTCGGCGCCCGGCCCGCCCGGGCCGTCATCGCGGCCGGGATGATCATTTGCGCCAGCGGACTGGCCTGGTACGTGATGGCGCTGACTCCGGCATCGAACTATTACGCGGTGATGCTCCCGGCCATGCTGGCCGGCGGTGTCGGCACCGGGCTGACCTTCGTCGGCTGCACGGTGACCGGAATGCGGCGGTCGCCTCACGCGACACTGGTATCGCGGCCGGCCTGCTCAATACCAGCCTGCAGACCGGCAGCGCGCTGGGCCTGGGCGCTCTGGCCGCGATCGCCTCGATAGTGACCAGAAGCCACCTGCCGGGCCACACCATGGCGGTGGCGCTGACAGACGGCTACGTTGCCGGCCTTCTCGCCGGCTCCGTCATCTTCGCAGTGGGTGCTCTCGTCGCGGTGTTCACCATCAACGCCCGGGTCAGCGCCCCCGAGGCCGCGGGCCACTGAGCCGTGGCCGCCGAAGCTAGTGCCAGGCCGCAGGCGTGCCGTACTTATTCAAGCTTCTCTGCACCAGGGATCGTGCTGGCCAGAACGTGCGGTCGCTTCGGCCGGATCGGGCCTCAGGCGGTTCGGGCGGTGCCTCCGTCCGGTTCGATGCCGTGCTGGCGGAGCAGGTCGCGCAGGCGATCGAGCTCGCGGTGCAGTCGCTGGTTTTCCGCGATTATGGCCTGACCACTCACGCCGACTGTCAGGTGCTGTTCCAACCGCAGCTTGCCGGCAAGCAGCTGCTTTTCCCGGTCGCGCAGCGCAGAGGCGCTGTCGAGGTCCCCCGCATCGAACGCGGCCTCCTTCTGCCGCCGCACCTCGGTGAGTTCCTCTGCCGCGTCGACAAGGTCGGCGACCAGCTGCGTCCGCAGATCTGCCTCCTCGCACTTGCTGGTCAGCAGGCCCAGCACCCGTTCCCTGACCTGGGCATGCTCGGTGCCGAGTCTGGTCAGCACCTGGGCGGCGATGCCCTCGCCCTCGCGGAGCAGGCCCAGCAGCAGGTGCTCGGTGCCGATGTAGTGGTGCCCAAGGGCCAGCGCCTCCCGCAGCGACAGCTCCATCGCCTTCTTGGCTCGTGCCGTGAACGAGATGTGGCCCACGATGGGGCTCTGGCCGTGACCGATGATCTCCTCCACCTGGCCCAGCACGTCCGCCCGCGAGATGCCCAGCGACTTCAGGACCTGAGCGGCGACGCCTTCCCCCTCGTGGAGCAGGCCGAGCAGGAGGTGCTCGGTGCCGACATAGTTGTGGCGCAGCAGGCGGGCTTCCTCCTGGGCGAGGCAGGCGGCCCGCCGGGCGCGGTCGGTGAACCGCTGGAACATGCCCTTGGGCTGCTTCCGCATTGTTGCCTTCTTGATCCTTTCGGCCAGCGGCAGCGCTGGGCGTCCTCGCATTGGTGCCTCCTTCACGCGGGCCTCGGCACGGTCGCCGGGCCGAAGCCGGGGCGCGAGCCAGTCCGTAAGGTCCTTGGTGCCGAGCGCGCCGGCCGCAAGCTTCGCGACCACGGCCGCGACCGGCCCGGGCGGGTCCGGGTCCACGTCCCAGCCGTTCAGGGCCAGGAACTGCAGCATGGCCGCCAGCGCGACCTGCTCGTTACCGCGCCGCAGCGGCCGCTGGCGCACCAGGGCGTGCAGCAGGGCGGCGGCCTGGCTGGCGGGGTCGCCGGGTTCGCTGTCCGGCTCCGCCTGGGCCAGGGCATGCTCGGCGGCGGCGGGGTCGAGCAGGTCGAGCACCCGGCCGGTGTCCAGCTTGAGCGTGCGGCTGGCGATGACGACCAGGTCGGCGACCTCGAGCGCGATCACTGCTGGTCGTCCCTGAGCAGCTTGAGCGCCTGCTGGTGGCGGGCGAGGTTGGCCTCAAGCAGCCGCAGGAAGCGCTTGTCGCTGCGGCGCTGCTTGACCAGCGTGGTGATGGCCTCGCGCACGACGTCGGAGACCGGGCGGCCCTCGACCTCGGCCACGGTCTGCAGGCGCTCGGCCAGGTCGGGGTCGAGGCGCAGCAGCAGGTTCTTGGTGCTTCCCGGCTTCATCGGCATGGTGCTATCAGGATATCACTATCCTGCCGATCAGCCGGCCGGCGTGGCACACCACCGCGAGCCGTGCGGGATCGGGGAGGCTGGCCGGTGAGCACGGCGACGAGAATCGAGTGGACCGAGGTCACGTGGAACCCGACGACCAGTTTCGTGAATTCGATGTCGGACATCGGGCATGCCCGCATCCCGGCATCCTTCGTGACATTCTCCCGCCGGGGTTCGTGCCGGGGTAGGCCCCCCGGGGTTTTGCGCCGCGGCGGGCCGGCGCGGTTCCGTCACGGGTAGAGATGCAGTTCCATCATGGGATAGGCCGGTTCCCGCTGTGGTTCGGTGCCCAGTCCCGCCCCGCGGCGCGGATCTCGGCGGTGGTGCCGTCAGCAAGCAGGGCGAATACGCCGGCCGCTGGCCGGGGCGCGTCCTGCCCGGCCGCGACGGTCGCGTCCTGCCCGGCTGGCGGTGGCGTGCCCTGCCCGGCCGCGGCGGGCGTGCCCTGGCCCGCCGAGGACGGCACGCTCATTCCGTGGCTCCGGAATGGCCAGCCGCGCCATCGGCCGGATCCGCAGGCACCATGCGAGCGTACGGCCCGGGGAACACGAGCGCGATATGCCCGCCGCTCAGCCACTTGATGATGTACGGCGGCGATCCGTCCGCGTTCCGCAACCCGATGACCAGGCCAATCCGGTCAAGATCGCCATCCTGGATCAGCCGGTCGCCGACCCGAGCCTTCATGCCCCGCCTCCTCAGCCGCCGCGATCCCGCGTTCCACGGCCTAGCGCTGTCATGCGCCGATCAGCCCTTGTTCACGTCAGTCAGTTTGCTGCAGCCAGCCGGCCCGAACTCAGAGGCGAAGGTCCCGGATGTCGGGTCGGCCGTCCCGCCGTTCCACGGCCTAGCGCTGTCATGCGCCGGTCAGGCCTTGTTCACGTCAGTCAGTTTGCTGCAGCCAGCCGGCCCCAACTCAGAGGCGAAGGTCCCGGATGTCGGGTCGGCCGTCCCGCTCCCCGGCGTCTCGCGCCGTGGCGCCCAGCCGCGTAGCGTCAGGCTGACCCATAGGCTCGGTAAGCATGCGTGCCCGCGTCGGGTTCGACAAGCCGGAAGCCAGTCACGAGGTCAGCCCGGATCACGATGACGTCGTCCTTGGCCCCGGCCGCCCATGGCCGCAGGACCCGCAGGTAGCGGCTGACCTCCGCAGCGTCGACCAGGCGGCGCGCACCGCCGACGGCGACGACGCTCCAGCCGACTCGACGGACGGGGTCGATTGCGTCGGCCTCGAAAGCGACAATGGTGCCGGTGCCATCCACGGCCGTGGTGATCGCCGCGCTGGCGCCGGTCTGGAACACGATCTGCTCGCCGTCGACGATGTGGTTGACCGGCCGGATCGCCGGAAGCGCGCGATGCGTGAAGACCACTCTGCCAAGCGGCACGGTGCCGAGAAGCCGCATTGCCTCCTCGCGAGTCAGCTCGCGCTGCTGCCGGGTCCCTGTCATCGACCCACCTCCGTCGGCTCAGTCAAGCAAGTCCCCGGCCCGGCGCCGGGCGGTCGCCGCCGCGGTGTGCGAATGGCCAAGCTGCAGCAGCATCTGCGGGACGCCTGGCAGCGCCAGGCTGGTCCGGATCGCGTCGCGGATCCCGGGCAACTCCAGCGGCTGGGTATGCATGCTCGCGAAGACCCACTGGCCCGCGGCGCGCAGCAGCAGCCGGTGCAGGGCCTGGCCGGCCCGCAGCCAGTCAGCCGGATCGTCGGCCGCCGTGATCAGGATCGCGGTCGCCGCCGGCGGGGCGCCGCCGCCGTCGAGCAGGCCGATACCGCGGCCGAGGTCGAAGTCACGCTGGGCAAGGCGCCCTGCTGACGACCGGTGCCGCGCCGGGAACGCGTACCCGGGGACGCCGTCGCGGGCCGGGCTGCCGGGCGGCCGCGTCCAGCCGCGCAGTTCAGTCCTGACCGCCGGGTCCTGGCGCTGCGCCAGGTCAGCCTCGGCCGCCAGGTCTGCGAGCAGCCGGAAGCGGCCAGGCTCAGCGATGCTGACCAGCGTCGCGTCCTCGGCGGTCGCGTCGCGTCGCAGACCGGCCAGCAGGCTCACGGGAACGGGCAGGAAACTGAACGCGCCGCGGTGGGTATGCCGCCGGGGCAGCGCTGCCAGCAGCTGTCTTTCGTCGGCGGTCACCGGCGCCGCGGCGCCGAGGCCCACCAGGGCGAGCAGGCTGGGCCTGGCCGGGTCCGGCAGCAGCCGGACCGCTGGCAGGTATCCGATCTCGCGGATGGCCAGCCGCAGCCCGAACAGCGCGGCGCCGCAGCTGATGAGTGCTTCGCGCCCGGCCGGATCGGTCTGGGCAAGTTTCCGGCCGTGATCGGCACGAAGCTCCAGCCCATGGGGCCCGGCCCGGAACCGCCATGGCTGAGTATTGTGCACCGACGGCGCCCGGGCCGCCCTGGCGACCAGGGCGGCGATCAGATCTTGCGGGATCAGCACCTGCTGGCGGCCTGGATCCCGTCGAGCGGTCTCAGCCATGTCCCTCACCTGCTGGTGGGCTAGCTGCCAGCGTGTCCGTCCCGCGCGGATCGCCGACAGTGTCCTTGGCCCCGGCAGCCGGTGCCCTTCGGTCCGACTGGCCGGGTCCAAAGGCCCGAATCGGGCAGCGAGCACCTGGCTAGCGCCGCCCGTGCGGCCCGCCTGCCCGTGCGGCCCGCGCTGGCTGCCCTGTTCATCGGCGTCTTGCTGGCCGGCTGACCGCCTGCCCGGACCGCCTGCCCGGGCAGTCCGGCCTGCCGGTGCGGCACAGGCCGGGCGCAGTTCAGTACCCGCCACGGGAACGCCGCGTTCCCGGTCGCGGAGTGGATAATCCGTCTTGGCGACGGCGGGTCTGGCGGCCAAACCACAGGCCGTCCATCTCCGGCAGTTCCGCTTCCGACTACACGACGGGCGGCGCCGTCAACGACGCCATCAGCGACGTGCTGCACGGAAAGGCCAGGGCGCGCCTGGTACTGGCGCCCTGACGGGCCACCCGTCTGATGGCTGACGTCACCACGTGCTTGAACCGGGCGCGGCAGAGACAACGGCCCCTGCTGACGTAAGCGCTCGCTGGCTTTTTCTGTAGTGATGGCCGCAGAGCCATAGGTCAGTCGTGACCGCACGGGAGGTACTCGGCGGCATCGTGACGACCACTATCGGCTTGGCCGTGCAGCAGCAGGCCCGCTCCGGCCGCGAGGCGTGGCCGCCTGCTGCCTCCAGGTGCCCGGATCCCTGCATCGTGGCTGTTCCGGCGGAGTCTGGGTGCTGGCTGTCGGCTGACATGTCAGGAGCCTCGCACGCACGCCGGACGGCCCGGTAGGGCCGAATTCCCTATTCGGTACTGCCAGATGCCCTGGGCTGGCAGGTTCGGGGCTTCCGACGGCCACCGCGCTGGTGGTCGGCTCGATCATCGGGACCGGCGTGTTCGCCCTTCCCACCTCGCTGGCGCCCTACAGGGCCGTCCAGCCTGGTCGCCTTCGCGCTGGTGACGGTGGGCGCGTTGGCGCTGGCCATGGTGTTCGGCTGGCTGAACAAGCGAGTACCCGGCTCAGGCGGCCCTTATCTCTACGCCAGGGACGTGTTCGGTGACTTCGGCGGCTTCATCACGTCGTGGTCGTACTGGCTGACAGCCTGGATCGGAAACGCGGCCATCGTCGTAGCCTGGGTGGGCTACGTCGAGGTGTTCATCAACAAGGGCGGTAACAAGTGGGGATCGGTGGCGATCGCCTTGGTCGGCCTCTGGATCCCGGCGCTCATCGATATGTCCGGGGCAGCCAGCAGGCCGAGAACCACGGAGTGCGGTCATGACGCTCGGCGTCCAGTCAGAGGTGGGACAGCTCCGCCAGGTCATCGTTCACCGGCCAGGTCTTGAGCTGTCCCGGCTCACTCCGCAGAACATCGGCGCGCTGCTGTTCGACGACGTGATGTGGGCCAAGAAGGCGAAGGAGGAGCACGACGCGTTCGCTGAGGCCCTGCGCGACAAGGGCGTCCAGGTGCACTACTTCGGGCAGCTCCTGAGCGAGACGCTCGACATCCCGGCGGGCCGGGCCTTCGTGCTTGACCGGATCTGCACCCCGGAGATACTCGGTCCGGCGCTGGTGATTCCGGTGCGCAAGGTGTTCGATGACATGGCCGGGCCTGACCTGGCCGAGTTCCTCGTCGGCGGCGTCGTCAAGGCCGATCTGCACCCGCATCGGGCGCGCAGCCTGAAGTGGGACACGCTGCGCGCGGACGACTTCGTGCTCCCGCCGCTGCCCAATCATCTCTTCCAGCGGGACAACTCCTGCTGGATCTATGCCGGGGTCTCGGTGAACCCGATGGCCAAGCCCGCCCGCCAGCGCGAGACGCTGCACAGCCGGGCCATCTACGGCTATCACCCGATGTTCGCCGGCGCCAGCTTCGTGACCTACTACGGCGACGACGACACCAGCCACCTGCCGGCCACGGTCGAGGGCGGCGACGTGCACGTGCTGGGAAACGGGGCCGTGCTTGTCGGCATGGGGGAACGGACAACCCCGATGGCAGTGGAGATCCTGGCCAAGGCGCTGTTCGCGAGCGGTCAGGCCAGCATGGTGATCGCCGCTGAGCTGCCGGCCACCCGGGCGATGATGCACCTGGATACCGTCATGACCATGATCGACCGCAGCACGTTCGTCCTGTACCCGTACCTTGACCGGCACCTGCGGTCATGGACGATGACCCAGGGGGACGACGAGGGACTCAGCGTCAGCCGGAACCGCAGCCTGTGGGACGCGCTCGCGGTCGCGCTGGGGGTGGACGCGGTCACCGTATTGTCCACCGACGAGGACATCAGGGCCGCCGAGCGGGAGCAGTGGGACGACGGCACCAACTATCTCGCCGTCACGCCCGGAGTCGTGATGGGCTATGAGCGCAACGTCCCGACCAACACCATGCTGCGCAAGCACGGTATCGAGGTGGTGACCATCGCGGGCAGCGAGCTCGGCCGCGGCCGGGGCGGCCCGCGCTGCATGACCTGCCCGATCGAGCGCGATCCCGCCTAGCCGTCCGGCCGCCGCGGGGTAAAGGAGCACGTCAATGGATCTGCACGGACGAAACCTGCTCAAGGAGACCGATCTCACCCAGGCCGAGTTCCTGTACCTGGTCGACCTGGCCGGGCAGCTCAGCGCCCAGAGGCACCAGGGCCGGCGGTCCGCCCGGCTGGCCGGCCGGAACATCGCGCTGCTCTTCGAGAAGGCATCGACCAGAACCCGGTC
>DATGVY010000493.1:0-2282 GCA_035299845.1 Streptosporangiaceae bacterium | reverse complement strand
TCCCGGGAGCGGAGCTCGAATTCCAGGGTCGAGTGCCAGGCCTCGATGGCCGCGTTGTCCAGCGCCGAGCCGGGCCGGCCCATCGACTGGGAGATGCCCAGCCGGGTGCAGGCCGCGCGGACCAGGCCCGAGGTGTACTCGGGGAACTCAAGGGGTCGTCGCAACGCCGGGCCTTGCTGGCATGAGTGTAAGGCCCCCTTGGAGGTTCTGTTGAGGCCCCCACCTTGGGCTGGCTTTCAGTGTGCCGGGGCTGTTAGTAGTCGCGGGGTTCTCCTTCCTCGGGTGTGTCGCTGGTGATCAGGTGCTCGCCGTCGTTGCCGCCGAGCAGGAAGATGAAGCGGTCCAGGTCGTCGCGCAGCTGCGGGATGCCGTAGGCGGGGTGGCCGATGCGCTCGGCCAGCAAGGCTGGCAGCCGCGGTTCGGTGGTGAGCCATTCGCGGAGGAAGGTCAGCATCTCGGCGAGCTCGCCGGCGTCGTTGATGTCGAGTTTCAGCTGGGGCATCGGTCTGGCTCCTCCCGGCGCAAGATCGCGCCCTTGTCACCGGGCGGGCGCCTCACAACAGGCTGGCACAAGAGGGCTGGGCGGCATGCTGCCGTGGCCGGGATTACGTGAGCCCGGCTTGACATGGGGCGGGGGGCCGTAGCCTTGACCGGCGGCGGGCCGGGTTTGTCAGCCTGGCCCGTAAAGGCCCGGTGGCGGCCCCCCGCGAGGGTCCCATGTCAAGCCGGGCGGCCCCGCCTCGGGAGAGCCGGGCGTCGCGACACCGCCTTGCCGGCATGAGTGCAGCAGTTCGTCGAGGGCTTCTGCCGGGGTCCTCCAGCCGAGTGTCTTGCGGGGGCGGCCGTTGAGTGCCGCGGCAACCGCGGCGAGGTCATCGGCGCTGTGCCTGGTGAGGTCGGTTCCCTTCGGGAAGTACTGGCGCAACAGTCCGTTGGTGTTCTCGTTGCTGCCCCGCTGCCAGGGACTGTGCGGGTCGCAGAAGTAGATCGCCAGGCCGGTGTCGATGCGCAGCTGCGCGTGGCTGGCCATCTCCGCGCCCTGGTCCCAGGTGAGCGACCGGCGCAGCTGGCCGGGCAGGGTGGTGATGGACGCCGCGATCGCGTCCCGGACGGCTTCCGCGCCGTGCCCGGCCAGCGCGGGACCGTTCTTCGCCCTGGGGCCGCCGTGGCCTTCCATGGGCGGCAGGTGCAGCAGCATCGTGAACCGCGTGCTGCGCTCGACCAGGGTGCCGATCGCGGAGCTGTTCAGCCCGACGATGAGATCGCCCTCCCAGTGCCCGGGCACGGCCCGGTCGGCCGCCTCCGCCGGCCGCTGGCTGATCATGATCTCGGGGCTGACAAAGCCCTTCCCGCGTCCCCTGGCCCGGGCCCTCGGAACACGAAGCGCCCGCCCGGTACGCAGGCACGCGGTGAGCTCGCGGCGCAGAGCGCCGCGGCCCTGGACATAGAGGGCCTGGTAGATCGCCTCGTGGGAGATCCGCATGCAATCATCATCGGGGAAGTCCACCCGCAGCCGGTTCGCGATCTGCTCCGGGCTCCACGCGATCGCCCAGCGCCGGTCGGCACGCCGCCCGTGACGCCGGCCGATCCAGCGGACCGACGGGCCTTCAGCGCAGGCTCCATCGGGCCGTCGCACCGCGCCAGACAGGCGCTCCTCTACGTAGCGCCGCAGCGGCTCGTTCACCGCGAGCTTCGCGGCCTTCGGGCGCCGGGCTCGCCGGTCGGCATGCCACTGGGCCGTCGTGGCCCGATACTCAAGGCACCCGCCGCGGGTCGCGGCATTGCGCCGCAGCTCCCGCGAGATCGTCGAAGCCGAGCGGCCGGCCCGCCGCGCGATGTCCCGCACGCCGCATCCGCGTGCCCGCAAGATCGCGATCTCCTCGCGCTCGGCTAAGGACAGGTAGCGCCCCGACAGGGCGCTTTGAGCGATCGGCGGCATGCCACCAGCTTGACGGAACCACCGCGTGCCCACCGCCGGCGAGACGCCAGCCACCACCGCGGCGTCCTCGCCCGGCAACCCGCGCGCGATCGCCGCCCAGAACCGCTGCCGCTCCCCCCGTCGCGCCGCCGGCGGGCGACCTGGCGACCGCATCCGCTCCCGGCCCGCTGCATCCAGCCGACGCCGCTCTTGCTCTCGCATCGCAACTCCTCACTGTCGAGGCGTTGCGATGACCAGTTGAATCCGCCCTCGCTGCCCTGGTCGGTGTGGAAGATCACCCCGGCGACGTTCCCGCCCCGGACCGCGGCCGCCATCGCCAGCGCCCCGTAGGCGAGCTCGGCGT
>DATGVY010000492.1:0-3260 GCA_035299845.1 Streptosporangiaceae bacterium | reverse complement strand
GGGGGCGGCCCGGCCGACGGCGTCTTCAAGAAGCAGTGGGCTGGCCTGCTGTTCGCGCAGGGCGCCGTGGGCTTCGGCAACGCGGGCCAGGGCAGCAACGCGGGCCGGGGCGGCGGCGCCAGCGGCAGCGGGATTGGCGCTCGTGGCAGCGGGGCCAGCGCCAGCGGCAGCGGGGCCAGCGGCAGCGGAGCCAGCGGCAGCGGAGCCAGCGGCAGCGGGGCCAGTGCCACAGGGTCCGGCCCGGCCAGCGCGGCGGCACTGGCCAACGCGGCCGCGCAGGCGGCCCGGTGCGGGCGCTTCCTGCCCCGGATCTGTGCTATCTACCAACAGGTCGCCACGGACGGGAAGGCCACGCCGCAGGCGATCTCGCTGCTGCAGCAGTCCAGCCCGGCCAGCGCAGCCAGCCAGATCGACGTCCCCACTCTGCTGATCCAGGGCGAGAACGACTCCCTCTTCGGGCTCGATCAGGCCAACGCGAACTACCAGGCGATCAGGGATAACGGGGCGCCGGTGGACATGGTTTGGTTCAACGGCGGTCACGACGGCGGCGATCAGGAAACCAGCCGGGTGAACGCGCTCACGCAGCAGTGGTTTGAGCACTGGCTCATGCCCGCGCATCTGCTGTTCCACCCGGGCAGCAGCGGCGGCGCCGCCAGCACGGGCGCTGCGGGCCGAAGCAGCGCCGACCAGAACAGTGCCGGCCTGAGCACGGGGCAGCCAGGTTTCGCTGTGAGCCGGGACCGGGGGTTCGACCCGTCGAGCAACGCGGACGTGCTCGGGGTCGCCACAGCCGCGGCGTACCCGGGACTTGGCGGGACCACGCACACGACGGTGCGGCTGACGGGGCCACCGCAGACGATCGTCAACCCGGCCGGCGGCGCCCCCGCGTCGATGTCCGTCTTCCCCGGGCTCGGGTCCCTGGCCTCCAGCGGCCTCGCCTTCGACATGCCGGGCCAGAGCGCGGCATTCACGTCCGCCCCGCTGGCTGAGCCGGTCCAGATGACCGGCTCAGCCAGTGTGGCGGTCCGCGTCAGCGGTGCGCCCGACATCACGTTGTTCGCCAAGGTTTACGACGTTGACCAGGCCGGCAATGCCACGCTGCCCGACCAGCTCGCGGCGCCGGTGCGGGTCGTCGGCGCGCAAGCGGGGCGCGTCGTCAGGATCCGGCTTCCCGCGATTGACTACCGGTTCGCCGCCGGTCATCAGCTCCGGCTGGTGCTGACCGCGACGGATTTCGCCTACGCAACCTCGCCGGCGCCGGCGACCTACCAGGTGGCACTGGCCGTCCCCGCCTTGTCGGGGCCGGCTGATCCCACGCTGACAATCGCCGGCGGCGGGGTTCCCTGGTGGGCCTGGGCGGCGCCGATCGCGGCCCTGGCTGCGGCGGCCATGATCCTGACCACGCGGCGGCGACGCGTCCCGGACACGCTGGTCCCCGAACTGACCGGCGTGCCGCTGGAGATCACCGGTCTGACCAAGCGCTACCGTGACGGCCAGCTCGCCGTGGATGACCTGTCGCTCCGCGTGGACAGCGGCCAGATCCTCGGCCTGCTCGGGCCCAACGGCGCGGGTAAGACCAGCACGCTGCGGGCGCTGATGGGCCTGATCCGCCCGGACACTGGGACGATAACGATCTTCGGCAGGCGGGTGCAGCCGGGGGCGCCCGCGCTGTCGCGGCTCGGCTCCTTCGTGGAAGGGCCCGGCTTCCTCCCGCACCTGTCCGGGCGGGACAACCTGGACCTGTACTGGCGCGCCACCGGCCGGCCCGCCGCCGACGCGCACATGGTGGAGGTGCTCGAGGTCGCGGGCCTCGGCGCGGCCATCGACCGCAGGGTCGGCGCCTTCTCGCGCGGCATGCGCCAGCGGCTGGCCATCGCCCAGGCCATGCTCGGGCTGCCCGACCTCCTGGTCCTGGACGAGCCGATGAACGGCCTCGACCCGCCGCAGATCAGGGAGATGCGCGACGTGCTGCTGCGTTACGCCGCGGACGGCCGCACGGTGATCCTGTCCAGTCACATGCTCGCCGAGGTGGAGCAGACGTGCAGCCATGTGGTCGTGATGCACCTCGGCCGCCGCCTCGCCGCCGGCACGGTGCGTGAGATCATCGGCGATGGCGCGGCGCTCGTCGTGGGCACCGCCGAGGCGGAGCGGGCCGTCACGGTGCTCCGCGAGCTCGGCGGGATCGAGTCCGCGGAACCGCACCAGGACGGGGTCATCGTCCAGCCCAACGGCCTGGCCACGTCCGCCGTGGTCGCGGCGCTGGTCGGGGCCGGGATTCCGGTGGACCGGGTGGCTCCGAGCCGCCGGCTCGAAGACGCGTTCCTGGCGCTCATCGCCGAGTCCCCGGCGGCGGAGGAAGGATCCTGATGGCGGCGAACGTGAGCGTGAGCGCGCCGGGCTACAACCCGCGCCACACCCTGCCGTTCAGCGTGGAGTTCGTCCGGCAACTGCGGCGGCGCCGGACGATGATCGCGTTCGGATTCATGCTTGTGCTGCCCTGGATCCTGGTCGGCGCCTTCGAGGTGAGCGGCCCGTCGTCGCCGAATAATGGCGCTCCCGGCCTGGTCACCGTCGCTACCCAAGGCGGTCTCAACTTCGCCGCGTTCAGTATCTTTGTTTCTGCGGGTTTCCTGCTCGTGGTCGCGGTGGCGTTGTTCTGCGGGGACACCGTGGCGAGCGAGGCCAGCTGGTCGTCGCTGCGTTACCTGCTGGCCGCGCCGGTGCCGCGGGCCCGGTTGCTGCGGCAGAAGCTGGCGGTCGCGCTGACCTACTCGACCGTGGCGATCATCAGCCTGCCGGCCATGTCACTGCTGGCGGGCACCGTGGCGTGGGGCTGGCATCCGCTCCGGCTGCCCAGCACGGGGGTGACCTTGCCCGCCGGGGCGGCGCTCGGCCGGCTGGCGGTGGTGCTGGGGTATGTCCTCATCACCGAACTGGTGGTGGCGGGCCTCGCGTTCCTGCTCTCGGTGTCTACTGATTCCCCGCTCGGCGCGGTCGGCGGCGCCGTGGGGCTGGTGATCGTGAGCAACATCCTGGATGCCGTGACGGCCCTCGGCTCCTGGCGGGAGATCCTGCCGACCCATTGGCAATTCGCGTGGCTCGATGCGGTGCAGTCGCAGATCACGTGGGGCGGCATGATCGAGGGGGCTTCGGTATCGGTGTCCTACGGGGTCGTCCTCCTCGCCCTGGCCTTCCGCCGGTTCCGGGTGAAGGACATCGTTTCCTGAGCGTGGACGGGCCGCCGTCGGCGGCATTCCTGG
>DATGVY010000491.1:0-28656 GCA_035299845.1 Streptosporangiaceae bacterium | reverse complement strand
GCATCCGGCGAGCGGTACCAGATCCGCCCGATCGCCCCGTGCGAGGCGCGCCGCATCGAGGCGGGGATCTTCAACTACAACTCCGACATGACAATCGAGAACAATCCCCTCGAGATCACCGGCATGGAGCGGCTGGTCGAGTCCCAGCAGGCAGACTACATCGGCAAGGCGGCGCTCGAGCGTGTGCGCGCGAACGGCGTCCGGCACAAGCTCGTCGGCGTCGAGGTCGACGGCGATCCGCTCCCCTTCGAGATCTCGACGTTCTGGCCAGCGTGCATCGACGGGCGCCAGGTCGGTCACGTCACCGACCTGGTCTGGTCCCCGCGCCTCAGGAGGAACATCGGCTATGTGTGGGTGCCCATCGAGCTCGCCACGGCGGGGACAGCGCTGCGGATCGAGGCACCCGAAGGCACCGCGGCCGGCCGCACGGCGTCCATTCCGTTCCTCGACCCATCGAAGAAGGTACCAATCTCCCAGGCAGGCTCCGCCTGATATCGCCGAGGTTCTCGGTGTCCGCTGACCTCTGAGACGCTCAGAGCTCACAGCGGGCTGCAGCCGCACGGGCGGAATAGGAGCGGCGGTCGGCTACGTCCGAACAGGCGCAGTGCGCCGTCGCCGGTGTCGCGCATGGTGTGGTCCACCACCACCGACGCGATACGCGAACCGGGCAGGCTCACATTGTCCGCCATGTCCGGCCAGCCGGCGATGCCATCCGGTGACGTGGCATGCTGGTCGCGTGATACCACAGTTCCAGGTCGCTGCGCTGGTCGGAGATCCGTTCGGTATGCGATGGCGGTTCCGGGGCGTTTCCGAGTAATCGCCTTGATGTAGTGCAGTCCGCAGGATGAAGCCGTCAAGAGGAGACGTCATGAGCGTGTACAAGGTGATCGACATCATCGGAACCAGCAGCACCTCGTGGGAGGACGCCGCCACCGAGGCGGTGCGGACCGCAGGTCAGACGATCCGCGATATCCGGGTCGCCGAGGTCGTCGAGCAGGACATCCATCTCGACGAGGGCGGGGCGATCACCTACCGCACCAAGTTGCAGATCTCGTTTAAGTACGAATCCGGGCAGTAGCCAGCGGGCGGCAGGCCCCCTCTTGATGCGATTGATGTGCCGGAGCTCACCGCGGCAGAAGCGAGCATTCCGAAGGCTCCGCTCGGGTCATGGCGGGCAAAGCCTATGATCCTGGCATGCCAGCGAGCCGGATCGATGAGGCGGTGCGGCGATTCTCGCCAGAGCCGTTGTTGTGCTGGTGCAATGGGCAGAGCCTGGAATCGCGTTACTCGTCTTCCACGACCTCCGCAGGAGCGTCTGGCGGCAGGGCCGTCGGCGCGGCGGTATTGCGCCGCCAGCTTGGCAAGACTCGTCTTGAGGACGCGGTGCCAATGCCGCGCTTCCCCGTGGTCGCGGTGAGCGTCGGCCGGATCTACCTCTTCGGCGGGCCTGTGCCGGACAAGGAGGCGTTCGCCGTGCTGCCGCGAGACCAGGTGCAGGTGGTTCACGGCGGAAACGCCATGTGGCGGCGGCTTGACATCCTTGCTGGGCACGATGGCGTGCCGCGTTCGTACACGATGATGGTCAGCGGCCTGGGTGGCGGCCGCAAACGCCTTGAGCGGCTGATCGACGAGCTTCAGTCCGGATAGCACTGCCCGAGCGAGGCCTACGATGAAAGGCCGGGGCTAGCGCGCGTCCGGATCATCCACCAGGGTGAGCACTCCGTCGGCCTCCTCATACCGTTCGCCGACCTCCGGGCAGCGCCACCTGCCTTCGCCATCGGCGACCAGCTTTGATCCAGCGCGGCCGACCCACCCGATCCTGCGAGCGGGCACCCCGGCTACCAGCGCGAAGTCCGGTACGTGCCTGGTCACCACGGCACCCGCACCGACGAGCGCCCACCGTCCGATCACGACGCCTGCCACAATGACCACCCGGGCACCGATTGACGCGCCCCGTCGCACGACTACAGCGAGCGCATCCCAGTCCGCTGGCCGCTTCAGTTTCCCCGTCACATCGGTGGAGCGAGGAAAGACGTCGTTCGTGATCACCGCGGCGGGCCCAATGAACACCCCGTCCTCAAGCCGGGCCGGCTCATACACGAGCGCGTAGTTCTGCAGCTTGACGTGGTCGCCGATTACAACGCCGGGCCCGACATATGCGCCCCGCCCTACGATGCAGTCGCTGCCGAGCTGGGCGTTCTCGCGTACCTGGGCTAGGTGCCACACCGTAGTGCGGGGCCCAAGCTGCGCGCTCTCGTCCACATCGGCGGTGGGATGGATCCGTGCGGTGTCCACGGCGACGCCCTCCGTTCCTGGTCGAAAGCCTGCCGCCCGGCCCTCCGCGGGCGTCACCAGGGCCAGGCCCGGCCGGGCGAGCGCACTGGCGCCTTCCATCACCTGGACGTCGAATCTATCTCTCCGCTGATGTCGAACTACCGGCGCCGGGTCCGCCTTCGATGCCCGGGTAGGCCTGGACCGTGCCCTCGTGAGCAATCACGCGGGGACGGTCACCACCTGGTACAGGCGTGGTCCTGCCATTTACCGGCGATGTTGAGGGGCGATGTTGAGGTAGGTCGGCGCCATGCCGAAGCGGACGAACCCGTTGCGCGCGGATGTCAGCGGTCGAGCTGGAACTGGACCCGGGCGATGTCCTGGCAGATCACGGCGAAGATCTCGCGCCGCAGCCGGTTGTGCTCCTGGTCGGCGTCGTAGACCCGGTAGGCGTCGGCATCCTGCTAGTCGTTGGTGATCGCGAAGCTTCATCCGCCGTCGCGCAGTCCGAGGTCGGATCCGGTGTTCATGGCCAGCATCCAACGCACAGCCACGGGGCGGAGTGTCGGTGGCGCGGGTTAGTGTGGCCGGGTGCTGGACTCGTTCCACCCGGCGGTTCGTTCCTGGTTTGCCTGGCGGTTCCCGGCCGGGCCGACGGCGCCGCAGGCTGAGGGCTGGCGGGAGATAGCGGCTGGGCGTCATACGCTGATCGCGGCGCCGACCGGGTCCGGGAAGACGCTGGCGGCCTTCCTGGTGTGCATCGACCGGATCTACCGTGTCCAGGATGCCGGCGCTGACCCGGGTGCTGGGCCGCAGGTGGTGTACGTGTCGCCGCTGAAGGCGCTGGCGGTTGATATCTGGCAGAACCTGGAGGCGCCGCTGGCCGGGATCGCGGAGGCCGCCACTGCTCTGGGGCTGACCGCGCCGGATATCCGGGTGGCGGTGCGGACCGGTGACACCGCCGCAGCCGAGCGCGCCGCGATGCTCAGGCGCCCGCCTGACTTCCTGATTACTACCCCCGAGTCGCTGTATCTGCTGGTGACGGCGGAACGGACTCGGGCGATGCTGGCACCGGCCCGCACGGTTATCCTGGATGAGATCCACGCCGTCGCGGGGAACAAGAGGGGCTCCCACCTGGCGCTGACCCTGGAGCGGCTGGAGCACCTGACCTCGCAGCCGGTGCAGCGGATCGGCCTGTCGGCGACCCAGCGCCCGATTGAGGCCGTCGCCAGGCTGCTGGTCGGCGCGGGCACGGACCGGTCGGGACCGGACGGGTCACCGCGGTGCGCGATCGTGGACACCGGCCACCGCCGTCAGCTCGACCTTGCCCTGGAATTGCCGGGCGACGAGCTCGGCGCTGTCGCATCAGCTGAGCAGATGGCCGAGATCGTGGACTTGATCGCCGGGCATGTGCTGAGACACCGGACGACGCTGGTGTTCGTGAACACCCGCCGGATGGCCGAGCGGGTTGCCCACCAGCTGGGCGAGCGGCTGGGCGAAGGCCAGGTCGCCGCGCATCACGGGAGCCTGTCGAAGGACCGGCGGCAGCGGGTCGAGTCGCGGTTGCGCAGCGGTGACCTGCGGGCATTGGTGGCGACAGCGTCGCTGGAGCTGGGGATCGATGTCGGGCCGGTGGAGCTGGTGTGTCAGATCGGCTCGCCGCGCAGCTTTGCCACGTTCCTGCAGCGCGTGGGCCGGTCCAACCACACCCGCGGCGGAACCCCGGCCGGGCGGCTGTACCCGACGTCGCGGGATGAGCTGGTGGAATGCGCGGCGCTGCTGCGCGGCGTGCGATGCGGCCGGCTCGATGCGCTGCAGGTTCCGGTCTGCCCGCTGGACATCCTGGCCCAGCAGGTGGTGGCCGAGTGCGCGGCCGCGGACTGGGCTGAGGACGAGCTGCTGGCCCTGGCCCGGCATGCGGCCCCGTTCGCGGACCTGTCCGCCGAGGATTTCGAGGAGGTCGCCGAGCTGGTCTCGGACGGGATCCGCACCGGCCGCGGCCGCAGGGCCGCGTACCTGCACCGGGACCGGGTGACCGGGCGGCTGGCCGGCCGGCGGGGCGCCCGCCTCGCCGCGCTCACCTCGGGCGGGGCGATCCCGGAGCTTGGTGACTACCGGGTGCTGGCCGAGCCTGACGCCACCCTGGTGGGAACGGTGAATGAGGACTGGGCGATCGAGTCCATGGCGGGGGACGTGTTCCTGCTCGGCACCACTTCGTGGCGGATCCGCCGGGTAGAGCCGGGCATCGTCCGGGTCGAGGACGCCCGCGGCGCTCCGCCGTCGGTTCCGTTCTGGCTCGGCGAGGCACCCGGCCGCACAGTGGAGCTGTCGGAGGAGGTCTGCGCGATCAGGAAGGCGGTAGCCGGACGGCTGGGGTCGGGCCGGCCAGCTGACGCTATTCACTGGCTGAAGGCGGAATGCGGGATCGGCGACGCCGCCGCGGAGACGATCACGGCTTACCTGGGCACCGGGCTGGCGCAGCTCGGGGTGCTCCCGGACATGGACACCATCGTGCTGGAACGGTTCTTCGACGATAGCGGGGGGATGCAGCTGGTTGGGCATGCGCCGTACGGCGCCCGGCTCAACCGGGCGCTCGGGCTGGCTTTGCGCAAGCGGTTCTGCGTCACGTTCGACTTCGAGCTGCAGGCCGCGGCGAGTGATGACGCGATCCTGCTGTCGCTGGGGCCGCAGCACAGCTTCCCGCTGGAGCGGGTGCCGAAATTCCTGGCGTCGGCGACCGTGGAGGGCGTGGTCCGGCAGGCGGTCCTCACCTCGCCGATGTTCGCGGCCCGCTGGCGGTGGAACCTGAACCGGTCCCTGGCGGTGCTGCGGATGCGCGGCGGGAAGAAGAACCCGCCGGCGATCCAGCGGATGGAGGCCGATGACCTGATGGCCGCGGTGTTCCCCACGCTGGCCGCCTGCCAGGAGAACGTCGCGCCGGGCCCGCTGGAGATCCCCGATCATGTCCTGGTCCGCCAGACCCTGGAGGACTGCCTGCGCGAGGCCATGGACATCGACGGCCTGAGGCAGCTGGTCGAAAAAATCGAATCCGGCCGGGTCATCGTCGTGGTGCGGGATACCACTGAGCCGTCGGTGCTCGCGCACGAGATCCTGAACGGGCGGCCGTTCACCTATCTCGACGATGCCCCGCTGGAGGAACGACGCAGCCGTGCGGTGCCATTGCGCCGCGGCCTGCCGGTAGAAGCCCAAGAGCTGGGCCGGCTCGACTCCGCCGCCATCGAGCGGGTCGCCGGGCAGGTCCGGCCCGACCCCCGCGGCCCCGATGAGCTGCATGACCTGCTGATGACTCTTACCGCTGTCCGCCCCGCCGAAGACTGGCGGCCCTGGTTCGACGAACTGACCCGCGACCGCCGCGCCGTCACCATTTACGGTCCCGCCGGGGCGCTGTGGTGCGCGGTGGAACGCCGCCCCGCCATCGAGGCGCTGTTCCCGGATGCCGCCGTGTTGCCCGATCACCCGTGCCCGGTCCCGGCCGGCCCGGCCGACCCGGAAGCGGCGGCCGCCGGCATGCTCCGCGGCCACCTGGACTGCCGCGGCCCGTCGGCCACCGCGGACCTGGCCCAGGCGACCGGCCTGCCGGAGTCCGTCATCGTGAGCGGCCTGGCGCGGCTGGAGGAGGAAGGCTTCGCCATCCGCGGGCGCTTCACCCGGCCCGGCGGCGGGGAGGAGTTCTGCGCCCGGCGGCTGCTCGCCCGCATCCACGCCTACACCAGGCAGCGGCAGCGGCGTGAGATCGAGCCAGTCACCGCCAGGGACTTCATCCGGTTCCTGCTCCGCTGGCAGCACGTCGCGCCCGGCACCAGGCGCGAAGGCCGGCTCGGCGTGCTCAGCGTCATCGAACAACTGCAGGGCTATGAGCTGGCCGCCGGCGCATGGGAGAACGCCGTCCTCACCGCGCGAGTGGCCGGCTACAGACGCGAGTGGCTGGATGAGGCGTGCCTGTCGGGCCAGGTCACCTGGGGGCGGCTGTCGGTGCGCGACAGCGAGCCGGACCCGGCCCCCCGGCGCGGCGGGCTGGTCCCGTCCCGGGCCACCCCGATCACCTTGACCATCCGCGACGACCTGCCCTGGCTGCTCCGTGCCGCGCGCGGCGACCTGACGCCCGCCGAGCCAGGACCCGGCCGCACCCGCGACGTTATTGACGCCCTACGGCAGCACGGCGCGCTGTTCCGGCCAGACCTCGCGGCAGCGACCGGCCGCCTGCCGAGCGAGGTCGATGAGGCACTTTGGGACGGCGTGACCCGCGGGCTGGTCACCGCCGACGGCTTCCGGGCAGTCCGGTCACTGCTGCGCCGCGGCGGCCGGGCCAGGCCGCCTGGACGGCGCGGGCTGCGCGGGCTGCGGCACGGCCTGGGCGGAGCCGGCGTCAGCTCGGCCGGGCGGTGGTCGCTGCTTCCCGGCCCGGCAGCCGCAGGTGACCGGGACGAGCTCGCCGAAGCAATCGCCGAGCAGCTCGCCGCCCGCTGGGGGGTGGTCTTCCGCGACCTCATGGCCCGGGAGAACCTTGCGGTGCCCTGGCGCGAGATCCTGTGGGCCTTCCGGCGCATGGAGGCCCGGGGCATCATCCGCGGCGGCAGGTTCGTCGCCGGGTTCAGCGGTGAGCAATTCGCGCACCCTGACGCTGTCGATGTCCTCCGCGCGGTCCGCAAGCAGCAACCCACCAGCGAGCCCGTCCAGATCTCCGCCGCCGATCCCCTTAACCTCACCAGCATCGTGCTCCCCGGCCCCCGCATCCCAGCTATCCCCGCCAACACCGTCACCTACATCGACGGCGCCATCGCGTCAGCCGTCGCCGCCGAAACCGGCCGGACCCCCGCCGCTGCGCGTCCTGGCCGATGAGCCCGGATCAGCCCGATGGCGACTATGGCCGCCGATCCTTATCTCATTCATGTTCCGGTCACGACGGGGCGGGATCGGCTGGAATGAAGTGCGCGATTTCTACGGAAAGGTATTCATCGGCCACTGGCCGCAGGACACTGCGGTGCAGCGAGTCTCCAGGACCGTCGGCGGCGGTCAGGTCGTCGACGCACTGGTGATGTCGTTCACTCACGATGTGCCGATAGGCGCGTTGCTTCCCGGCGTCGCACCGGCGGGCCGGTTCGTACGGCTACCGGTGTGCGTGGTGGCCGGGCCTTCGGGGGTGGGTCCGGTCGGCCCGAGACTGCGTGCTTCAGGACAGTGCTCCGGCCGGTCTCCGAGGCTGCATGGTCGACGCGAGGCTTCCTGCGGGGGCATCATGTAGCTGGCGAGTCCCGGCCGGTGAACGGATCGTTCGCGTATGTTACCCAGCCTCGCAGGAGGTCGTGATGCCCGTCATCGTCGTGACCCGCCTCCGGCTGAGGGATCCGGCACTGTTCGACGAGTTCTTTGCCTCCGCTGTCGCCGTGACGGAACAGGCGAACAACTCCGATGGCAATCTTGGCGCAGATGTCCTCGCCGACGCGAACAATGTGTTCTGGACACTCACCGCCTGGCAAGCACGCAGCCCGATGCAGGCCTTCGTCGGCAGTGAACCGCACCTGACCACGATGGCACGCCTGGACGACTGGTGCGACGAGGCGACCTTCGCCGACTGGGAGCAAAGCAGCCCCGACCTCCCCGACTGGCAGACCAGCTATGGCCACCTCATCGCTGACGGGCAGGTCGCCAGTCTCACACACGCTTCAGATGCACATCAGACTCGTGCCTTCCCCGCGCCCGTGACGGCTCCCTAACGCGATCAACCGGGAAACCTCACATTACGTATCGAAGTGTCGCCGACTCGTCAGCCTGGCTGACCGCGGCGAGAAGACACCCGCCGAACTTGGTTACGGCACGCAGTCCCGCACGGTGTTCGTCGGGGAGGCCGGCGCTCAGGCACGCGCGCTCGGCCAGCGGCATAAGCACGCGCACGGGGTTCGGGATGCGATCCCGGCGGGCCTGGCTCGCACGCGGGAACAGCGCACGTGCCGCTGGCGTTTACTTGGAGAAGTATTTCTGCTGGCGAGAGATAAGATAATGGCGCGGTGCATCACCTGCGGGACTCAATTGCATCCCGAGAGAGCACAGAAGTATAACTACTGCATGACCAGCGAGTGCCAGGAGAAAAACGCAAAGGGCCTCACCATGGTGGCCGTCGGCATGAACAAGGCGGCGGAGGAACTCCTGATCCTGGATGAGCGGACCCGCGAGGACCTGGCCAGCGGCAAGTACCATGATCAACGGCGAGGCTCCTTCGGCACTGCCGCCCCGGCACCTGGGCCTGCGGCCGCTCCGGGCACCGCCGAGTCCTCCGGGCACTCCGCTCGCCGGGTCCAGCCGCAGCCGCTCCGGCGTTCACCCAGCCACCCAGCCGGCCTCCGGTGGACCAGATCACAGGAGAAGCTCGCGCTGATCTATAACGCGCAGGGACTTCGGCCAGCCGAGATAGCGCAGAAGCTGGGCGTGAGCGCCCACCTGGTGACCCAGATCATCCTCGCCGCCAAGAACCGCGGAAAGGCCTGATCGCAGGACCGCCGCAGCACCCTCCTGATCCATGAGAGGTCGACTCGAGCGCCTGAGCCAAATGGCTCATCGGACGAGCTTGCGGTGCTGCGGCCTCGGCGTGCGGATGTAGCGCTCTGGGCAATGTCGGGTTGGACCCGGCGGCGCTGGCCGGCATGATGGGGTGTGTGAGAGTCGAGACCATCAATATCGGCCCGAGCCACGCGATCGCGCCAGTCGGCTCTGT
The DNA here is from genome assembly GCA_035299845.1 of Streptosporangiaceae bacterium. GTDB lineage: Bacteria > Actinomycetota > Actinomycetes > Streptosporangiales > Streptosporangiaceae > Palsa-506. Next base: position 19,655 of record DATGVY010000491.1, on the reverse strand, counting down.
CAGCGCGCTTGCGGGCAAGGGCCTGCGGGGCGACCGCCATTTCCGCGGGCAGGGCGCAAAGCCCGGCCAGGCGCTGACGCTGATCGAGGCGGAAGCGCTGGAAGACGTCGGCCTGACGGGCGCCCAGTCGCGCCGTCAGGTGGTCGTGCGCGGTGTGCGGCTCAACGAGCTGGTCGGCAGGCGCTTCCGGGTAGGGGATGTCGAGTGCCTTGGCGTCGAGCTCTGCGAGCCGTGCCTGCATCTGCAGCAGATGACGAGGCCCGGGATCATCAAGGAAATGATCCATCGCGGCGGACTCAATGCCGACATCCTGACCGACGGGCAGATCGCCGTCGGCGACGAGGTATCCGCTGCCTAGAGCGGGCGACTCATTTCCGCCGCATGAGCCCTGCGGGGCCTGGCCGCACGAAGGCCTGCGCCCGGAGCTGGAGTGCTATGACATGTGCCGCGCCGGCCGGGACCAGTACGTTTCCAGCCTGCGTGAGTACATCGAGACCGGCACCGGCAACCGGTGCCGGGGACGGTGACCGCACCTGACCTCGGCCCCGGGGCGCCCCCACCTGCCGCGGGCCGGGGCCTGCGGCGTCTCCCGGGAGACGCCGCGCGCGGCGGGTGAACGAATTGCCCTGTAAATCGGGCGTGGCTGTCGATTCCGGCGCCGCCCAGCCGTCGAGAGGGTGAGTCAAGAAGTCAAGGAGGACGAGATGGATGTCCCGCGAGTTGTGTCACCAGGGGAGTGGCTTGCTGCGCGCAAGGATCTGCTGGCCCGGGAGAAGGAGGCCACCCACGCCAAGGACGCGGTGGACGCCGCGCGCCGCGCGCTGCCGATGACCGAGGTCACCAAGGACTACACCGTCGCCGGCCCGGGCGGGCAGGTAAGCCTGGCCGGCCTGTTCGACGGGCGCCGGCAGCTCATCACCTACCACTTCATGTGGCGGCACGCCGAGTCCGGGTTCCCCGGCGAAGATCAGGGCTGCCCAACCTGCTCGTTCCTGGCCGACAGCATCGGCCACCTGTCCCACCTGCATGCCTGTGACACCACGCTGGTGCTGGTGTCCCGGGCGCCGATCGCCAGCATCGAGCGGTTCAAGAAGCGGATGGGCTGGCAAGTGCCGTGGTACTCCTCAGCTGGCAGCGACTTCAACTACGACTTCCACGTCAGCTTCGACGAGGGCAAGGCCCCGCTGCAGTACAACTACAAGGACAAGGAAACCCTTGAGCGCGAGGCTCCCTACATCCGGTCCGGCACGGACGGTCCCGGGGTCAGCGTCTTCCTGCGCGAGGGTGACCGGGTCTTCCACACCTATTCGGCCTACGAGCGCGGCCTGGACTCGCTGCTCGGCACCTACCGGTGGCTTGAACTGACCCCGCTGGGCCGGCAGCGGCATGTGATCGAGTTTCCCTACCACGATGCCTACGACGCGGGCTCGTGATGATCGGGGACTGGCGGCCCGGTGGCTGCTCACCGCGGTCTTCGCCGCCGCAGGCCTGACAGCGGCGCTGCCGCGGCGCGAACCGGCGGGGTCATCGCAGCCGGCGGACCAGGTCCCGGCTGTCTTTTGCGGCGCGATGTGCGCGGCTCTGATCGCCATGACCTGGCGGTCAGAGCCCGCCGCCGCAACATGGCTACAGGCGGCCCTGTTCGGATGCGCTGCGCTCTGGCTGGGGCGGGCCAGCCTGGCCGGCTCCGGCCGGGTCCCGGCGGCCCAGCCTGCCTGCCCTTCTCCATACGGTGATGGCGGGCGCCATGATCTGGATGCTCGCCGCGATGCCTGCCGTTACCGGGATGCCGCCGGCCGGGCCGGCCCGCGGTGCGATGGCGCCCATGTCCCGGGCTGCCACGCCCGCCCCGGTGCTCGTCGTCAGTATCCTGCTCGCGGTGTCCTGCGCGGCCGCGTCCATCCCGTGGCTGGCGCGGGCCATCGGCCCTGGACCTCGGGTAAAAGACCCGGTCTCGGCCAGTCAGGCCGCGATGAGCGCCGGGATGGCGGCCATGCTGTTCGCGACGCTGTGACGCAGCCTGGAGCAGACGGGAGGCCGGCGGCATGCGGTATGCGCGCTGTTGTCGTGGCGGTGCGATCATGTGCTCGTGCCGGACGACACCCTTTCCTGGCCGGAGGTCGCTGCGCGCCTGGCGGCGTCGCGTAACTACTGGCTGAGCACCACCATGCCCTCGGGTGCTCCGCACGCGGCCCCGGTGTGGGGAGTGGTGATCGGCCACACCCTGTACCTGTACAGCGAGCGCCGCACCGTCAAGGCCCGCAACCTTGGTGTAGACCCGCGGGTTGTCATACATCTGGAAAGCGGCGACGACGTGGTGATCGTACGGGGCACTGCCGAGGATCTCGGAACCCCTGCCCAGGTCCCTCACGTGGTCACGGCTCTGTCGGCAAAATACACCGGCGAGGGCGACCAGCAGTATCTCCCGGACGCCGACCCTGATTTCGACGTGGTCTACGCCATCAGGCCGCAGTCTGCGATGATGTGGGTCCTGGCCGACTATGAGGCCTCGCGGCGCCGCTGGACTGCCTGAGCACTCAACCGATGCCAGCGGACCACTTTCACCCCAGCCCGCCCCACCGTTTATGGACGCTCTGTGGGCGGTAAATCCGTGCGCTCGGGAAGGTGGCCGGTGGTTTGCCAGGTACGTGGGTCGTGACCGCAGCGTGGTGCCTGGAGTTGGTGGAACGTGGGTTATTGCGGCGGTTTCCGGCGGGCGGGTGGCAGGCGAGGCCACCATCCGGGTACGTCCCGCTGGTAGGCCTCGTATTGCGCGCCGTACCGCCTGGCCAGGGTGGGCTGTTCATACCAGCGCACAAACGCGCCGAACGCGGCGGCCACCGCCGCTGCGTAGGCGAGCAGCACAGGCCGGCTCAGCAGCAGAGCCTGGCCGACGATGACGGCCAGAACCGCCACGTACATCGGATTGCGGACGTAACGGTAAAGCCCGCTCACGACGAGTCGCTCGGTGGGCGCCGGTGGCGCAGGGGTACCGGCACCGTCAACTTTGCCGACCCCCTGCCCCGGACCCCTGTAGGTGGGGTTCGCTACTCCCATTCGAGGCAGAAGGGGTGACCCGCCGGGTCAGCGTAGACCCGGAAGCCGGGTTCGGTGCTGGGCAGGGGTGTTGCCCCCAGCGCGAGCACCCTCGTCTCCGCGGCAGCGATGTCGCCAACGCGAATGTCGAGATGAAGTTGCTGTGGGAAGGCTGGATCAGGCCAGCGCGGCGGCTGATGATCCGGTGCGTGCTGGAAGCTCAGGCGGATCTGGCCGTCGCCGATGTCAACCCAGTCGCCGTCGACTCTGATGACCGGCAGCCCGAGCAGTTCGGAGTAGAAACGCGCCAGGCGATGCGGGTCGCGGCAATCGATCACCACCGAGGAAAGCTCGCCGATCATCGAGGTACTCCTTCCGGCAAACCGTCCGCAGACCCTGGGCGCACGGACCGGGACGCGTTGCCCTGGACAGAGAATCCAGTCGAGATCCTGACACACTTGGAGCGCCGACGTGCTTTCGCGGATTGTGTGACGGGCCGGGGATCTGAACTCCAACGGGGCAGAGGATTATATGACGACGCAGCCACCGGACTGGGACGCGGTGTACGCGGCAAGCACGCCGCCGCCCTGGGACATCGGCCGGCCGCAACCGGCGTTCGCCCGCCTGGCGCGCAACGGCCTGCTCTGCGGCCGGGTGCTCGACGTGGGCTGCGGCACGGGCGAGCACGCGCTGCTCGCAGCCGCGTACGGTGCGGATGCCGTCGGCGTCGACGTGTCGCCGCGCGCCATTGAGCAAGCGCGCGGGAAGGCAGCCGCACGAGGCGTGACGGCCCGGTTCGAGGTCGCCAGCGCGCTGAGCCTCGGGCAGCTCGCCATGACCTTCGACACGGTCATCGACAGCGGGCTGTTCCACGTCTTCGACGACGAGGATCGCGCCCGGTACGTCACCAGCCTGGCGCCGGTGGTGCGGTCCGGCGGCAGCTGCTACCTGATGTGCTTCAGTGACCGCCAGCCGGGAGACTGGGGGCCCCGGCGGGTTCGCCAGGACGAGCTCGTAGCCGCGTTCGGCGAGGGCTGGAACGTCACCGGCATCGCGGTGGACGCGTTCGCGATCAACCCCGGATTCGGTACCCCCGCGGCAGAGGCCTGGCTGGCCACTATCCGCCGCCTGTGACCCATCGAACCTCGACGTCAAGGAGGCTGATGCCGTGCGGGCGCCGGCCGCCCAGTGCGCCAGCCGCAACATGACCGAGCGTTCCGATACTCCGCTTCGGTCAGACGAGGGTGTCGCTGGCTACGGATTGGCCGCCGCCTCGTGTAGCCGGGTAGCTCGCAGGCGGTCGTCGGTGGCGCGGCTGTCTAGGATCCAGGGATTGGCGAAGTCCCGGTTGTCAATGATGAGGTTGGCCAGGGACTCCGGTGCGCTGGTCATCTGGCCGGTGGTCCTCACCGGTCAGCGGATCGTGCGCGCAGAGCACCAGCGCTACCTCGAGAAGCATGGCCGCGCCAGCTGCGCGGTCACCATCCGGTGAGCGAGCCTGCAGGCGTCAGCTGCCGGGCTGGCCGTCGCTGTGATCGCGGGCCGGCGGCACGGGCTCGAAGGCCAGCGCGCACGAGTTGATGCAATAGCGCTTGCCTGTCGGAGCCGGCCCGTCGCGGAAGACATGGCCCAGATGGCCGCCACAGCGGCGGCAGACCACCTCCGTGCGGCGCATGAACAGGCTGTTGTCCGGCCGCAGCTCAACAGCCAGTGCGACGGCCGGCTCGTAGAAGCTCGGCCAGCCCGTGCCGGATTCGAACTTGGCGTCCGAGCGGAACAGCTCATTCCCGCAGCCGGCGCAGCAGTAGGAGCCGTTCTCCTTGGCGTGGACGTATTTGCCGGTGAAGGCGGGCTCAGTGTGGCCGCGACGCAGCACGTCGTACTGCTGACGAGTCAGTTCATGCCGCCACTGCTCGTCCGGCTTCTGGATCCCGGTCGCTGCGGTGGCCTTTGTGGCCTTTGTGGCCTTTGTGCGGCGCATCGGTGCTCTCCCCTGGCTGCGGTTCTCTGAGTGCTGGACCCGTCACCGGCCGAATCGGCTGTCGCCTCGCCCCGGCCCCACGCCAGGCGGGCGCGGGCCAGCAAGCATTTGGCGCGACCGCAGTCCCGTAACCACGGACCGCCATCGGGCCGCCGGTCTCAGCAAGCGAAACGGGACCACGCAAGCGAAACGGGACCACCCAGTCGAACAAGCTGACGAACCTAGTCATTCCGGCATCATGAACAAGACAAGACGTCACAAGAGCCGCGGCTCAGGGAAGGCGACCGCCGATTGCTAGCGGGCGGGCTGCAACGCCTTCGGGGTCCTGGGCCGCGTTCAGTAGTTCTCCGCCCGGCCGTGGCCAGCGGGCGCTCGCGTGTGATGGGCGGTGCGAGTGTGTGGCACGTCTGTGAAGCACCGCAGGTCAGTGGTTACGAAGAGGCGCTCCGTCCGATACCGGGATGAGGGCCCGCCAGGCACGGATCTGGCCATGCGGAGCGCCCAGCCAGCCGTAGCCAGTGGCGCGGGAGCGCCGGCCACGGTCTACGGGATCAGGCCTGGGGGCTTGGGTGCCTGTTCCCATGGCGGGCCGCCGGACACCTTCGACTGGGGGATCGTGTCTTCCCCGGGCATCGGGCCGGCGACATGCCTGGCCGCATAGCTGGCGTGCCTGGGCGGGCTTGTGGCGACGGCGGGGACGGGCGTCGGTCCTGGCGCCCTTCTGGCCGGCAGCACTACCGCGGCCCGGGCGATCGCTGCCGCGGCCCGGGCCTGTGTATCCGCGGGCCGGGAGGGCGCTGCCACGGCGGGCTGCGGCGGGGCATGCTCCCCGGACGAGCCTTCCCACCCGGGTGCGCGGATCACCGCGACGAGCATGATCGCCAGCAGCACCACCAAGAGCACCACGAAGCAGCGGATGCCATCATTAACCAGTGCCGCACTCATGGCCGTCACCCGGCCCTCTCCAGCTGGTCAGCGGCGAAGCGCCGGACGACGCCGCGCTCGCCCCGGGCCTAGCCAGCTCCGCGGTTACCACATCGGCGGTGCGCAGCGGGTACCCGAACTCCGGCAACCCTGCCGCGATGACGGCCGCGCGGCCAAGGTCAACCTCGAACGACTGGCTGTAGTCGAACCCATCCTCGGGTAAGCCATTGGCCGCTGCGGGCATTTGCTTCCCTCTCTCCTGGCAATGCTCCAGTTTTGCCGGAGAGCCCGGCGGCTGGGGAAGGTTTCCCCGAAAGGCCCAGTTTCCCTTCCCGTTGCCGGGGAGGAATCAGCTTCCGGTGCGCCGCCTGCGGGGAAGCCGCCGCCGCGGTCAGGCTCCTGTGGGCCTCCGGGTCCCGCTTGCCACCTGAAGCGCCAGCGGAACCGGGGGAGCAGACCCGCCAACAGCACCGCCATCTCGGTATTGGCGACTTCTGAGATAAGACCCGCGTTACCGGGAACCGAGCGGCGGTGGTGATGCGCGGTGGGCAAGGTATGCCTGGGGTCCGGCCCAGGGAGCGGCCTGTTCCGGGGCGAACCCTGGGCCAGCCGGCACTAGTGGTCGCTGTTGCTGGTGATGTGGGAGAGCCCGGCCGCAGCCACCGGACCGGCCAGACCAGCCGGCGCCCATTCGTCGCTCTAGGGTCGACGGCGACGGCACGGGATCGCCACATGCCCGCGGCAGGTCATGCGCGATCGGCACAGTGTGCCTGGACTAGCGCTCAATTCCCGGTTCCTCGCAAGTCCCGGGCTCTGCCAGGCTGAGCTAAATGCTCCGCCAGGCCCGCAGGTTCCCAAGGACGTCAGCGCACCAGCGCGCACTGACCGCTCATCCCCGCCAGCGAACGTCGGGACCGCACAGGCCCTGAGGCGCCTCTCATGTCGCCGCCACAAGACCGCCCTAGGAGCGGCATAGCGCGCGTTCCGAAGCCTCCGATTTAGGTTGCTGCCGGGAATGCTGCTCTGGGCCTGACACCGGCGTGCCAGGCGCGCGCGCAGCCGGCGCCCAGCGACGACGCCCAGCCCGCATGACCCAACTCCGCCTGCACTGCGTGGCAGCGGGCCGACGCCCGATGTCAGCGGCCGTCGTTTCGGGCCCTGAAAATGGGGTTCCGCTCGCTCGGGCGTGATCACGTCCTGCTGCGGGAGTCACCGGCATCATGGGAGGGCTTTCCCTCGCCGCCTGGCCCGACGGCGAGGGTCTCGCGCAGGCGGGCGGCCGCCTCCCTGGCCGCCGTCACGGCGAGTGCCCGCTGGCTCGTGCCGAGCCGTGCGGAGGGCCCGCTTACCCCGAGCGCGAGGGCGGGCTCGCAGTCCGGCACGGGCACGGCGATCCCGCTCAGTCCCGCCTCCAGCTCGTCGACGGTCTGCGCGTACCCGCGGCGGCGTACCTGCCGCAGCGCCGTCGCCAGCGCGTCGTGGTCAGTGATCGTGCGGCTGGTATACCGCGGCAGATCGCGGCCTGCCAGCCAGTCCCGCAGCTCGGCGGGCGGGAGGCTGGCCAGCAGCAGCTTGCCGCCTGCCGATGCATGCAGGCCAAGCTGACGCCCAACCCAGTTGGTCGGCGTGATCAGCCTGAGCGGGTCGATCTGCAGGATCACCTCGCTGCGGCCGCCTGTCATGACGCCGAGCATGGCCGACTCGCCAGTCTGCCTGGAAAGCTCGGCAACCGCGGGCCGGGCAAGCTCGCGCAGCCGCCGGCATGAGTCCGCCGCCTGGCCCAGCCAGATCAGCTCACGGCCGAGAACCCACTGGCCGGGCCCGGGGCTCTCGACGAGACCCTCGTCCGACAGGCTTGCGAGCAGCCTGCCCACGGTCGCCCTCGGCAGGCGGGTCGACCGGGCGATCTGCATCGCAGTCGACCCGGGAGACGATGATGCCGCCAGGGCGCGGAGAACGGCAACGGCCTTGCCGAGCGAGAGATTGCGCTCCACGCCCGGTGCGTACAACGGTGCGCCTGGAGTTCCCTGGTTCATCGCGGGCTTCATGGCTTCAAGGCCGCGCCCGGCCAGCGCGCGGCATCCATGGCCGTGCCGCAGCCGCCTGAGCGCCGCGGGACTGACCGGAGGGGGGCGTCGCAAAATCGAGTTCTCGGGTCAGGGGGGCGTCGCCAAAATCGAGTTCTCCGGTCAGCGCGCCGCGGGAGAAGATGCCGGCGAGCCGGCCGGCCTGCGCGCCGAGGCTGTTCCTTGGCCGGCCGTCGACTGGCGGGAACACCGAGCGGATGCCCGCGAGGAAGTCCCGGAGCCGCGGCCCCGGCGCCCGGTCCGCGACGAACAGGGCCTGGCTCGACACGAGCGACAGGATGGCGAGTACGCCGTCGAGGCATTCCGCTCCCCGCCGTTCCCTGGCGTAGGCGATGAACGTCGGGGAGCTCACGTCATCGCGCGCGTCGTTGACGCAAGCGGGGAGCAGCGTCGGTGCTGCGGCCGCGCGGGCGCCTTCGACGTAGCCTGCAGCGACCCAGCCGAACAGATTCGTCGCAGCGCCAGGGACACCGGCTGGCGCGAGGAAATGGGGCAGCTCGGACAGCTCGCTCGAGTGCAGGCAGGCGATATGACGCTCGCATATCAGCGTGATGTCGGCCCAGGCAACCGTCATCGCGTTCAGCGCGGGGTAGGCCATCGCGTTGTGATAGCCGCCGGTGGAGAACAGCCGGCCGTGCGGATGCCGGCCGTCCGGCCGCACGTAGACCGGATTGTGGGCCGCCGAGGCCAGTGAGACCCGCGCAGCGTGCTCGACACCCGCGATCGCCCGGCGAACCTGGCCGAGCACTCGCGGCAGGATCCGGTAGCTGACCGGCGCCTGCTGAACAAGGCGGCCAGCGCTGTCCGCCCCATCCAGATGAGCGCGCAGTGCCCGCAGCGCCGCGGTCTCATGCTCGTCGCCCCACAGCGCGTCGAGTTCCGGGTCATAGGCGTCAAGCGGCGCGCGCAGCGCCTCTACCGACAGCGCCAGCACCTGCTCGGCCCGCACCAGGCGATGCCGGGCGTGCAGCGCTGTATCGGCGATCAGCGCAGCCGAGCACGGCGAGCCGTTCACCAGCGTCATCCACTCGCCCTCTTCGAAATCGCTGGTGACCACCCGGCTCATCACGTGCATCAGCGGCAGGATCTCGCCCGCCCCGACCTGACCGTCGAGCGGCACCGGAGGCAGCGGCCCGTCGAGCATCGCGGCAACGCGGTCGGCGACCACCGGGCGGATCTTGGCGGTGCCTTCGACGAAGTCGGCGAGGCGGGCAAAGACGATCCCGCGGACCACCCGCTCGTCGAGGTAGCCGCCCCCGAAGCCCCGCCCGGTGCCGAGCATCTCAGCGCCCGTGGCCCACGCAGCCTGGTCTTCTGGGGCAACCGGGACCTTCACTTCGAGGCCGGGCCTGCTCGTCACCCCGTACATGAACGCCGTGCGGTCCGCGGCGAGCAGCTCCACGAAGGCCGCCCGGTGCTCGGCCATCACGCCACGGGCCCGGTCACCGATCACCACTGGCTCGCCCTCCGCGGCGACCCGCCGGTAGTGCTCCAGCGTGAAATCACGGCGGCTGTTGAGGACGACTGTCATCCCGCTCCCTCCGCGGGCCGGCGCGGCCAGGCTGATTCGGCCGAATCTGCCCGTATTCCGGTAATAATCTACCGGATACCGATAAGACTACCTCGTCCCAGCAGCCAGCGGCACCGGCATCCCCGGTCGGCGCCCATGGTGGTACTCGACGCGGCGGCGCGGCTCACGCCAGCGCCGCCGCACGCCTGCCGGCCGCCCCGCCAGTCCCACCGAGATCACCGGGTCGCCGGGCTGGCAGGCGTCCTTGCTATCGCCGGACCGGCCGAGACCGATGCCGGACGGCGGAACCAAGGCGGCTGCTAGACCGGCAGCAGCGGCTCCATCAGCACGTGACCGCGCTGCACCAGGTACACGAGCCATGGGGAGTGACCCCGTTCGAGGTCCAGTCCTGGCTGCTCGGGGTCCCGGACGAGGCGCGCACACCGGTCCGGCTCGGCATGGCAGAGCAGATCAGCCGGCCAGCTGCCGACCGGATCCGTGATGAGCTACGCGAGTTCGCCCACCTGGGCGGGTTCACCGTGCGCCCGAAGAGCACGCCGTGGTTCGGCGCCGCGCTGCGTACGCCGGAGCAGGCCCGGCAGGCCTGCGGCCTGGCCGTCCGGCTCGGCTCGCATGACCTGCCGATGCTGATCCAGCGCATCCAGCGCGCGTGTGCGGAGACCGGGATCCGGCCGCCGCGGGACATATGCCGAGGGTGTCACCAGGATGCAGCTCTATGCAGCCATCGGGCAGACGCTGCGCACGTTGGCGCCCCGCGCCTACGCCGCCCGCCCGGAGCTGCTCGCCCAGGCCACCGGGGACAGTGCTGGGTTTGGCCTCCGCGAGCGCCGTGCGCTGCGCAAGCAGGCACAGTCGCTGCTCAGCGGCAGTGCGCAGCTCTCCCGCGAGCAGCTGTCCGCCAGCCTGAACGAGGCAGCCGGGCAGCTCGCGCAGTGGCAGGAACTCCGCACCGACGATGGGCTGCCGAGACTGCCTGCCGGTTTCGGCGAGCTGGAGAGTCTCAGCACGGAGTGCGAGCGGCAGCTCTCCGCGCTGCGCGCCTACGTCCGGATTCCGGACGAGCCCGAGCCGCTGCTCGCGGCCCTGGCCGCGGACCAGGACACGGCATGGAAGCTGCCGCGGCTCTATCAGCTCGGCATCCGGTTCGATGACATCGGCCTCGGCCCGCTGCTGGACGAGCTGGCCCGTCGCGAGGCGGACCCTGACATGGCCGTCGCCGCCTTCGACCACGCGTGGTACTCCGTGTCCTCGATCAGATCAGGTCCGCGATCCCCGCTATGCGGCCAACCGCGGTGATGCACTCGACGAGATCGCCAGCGACTTCCGGGTGCGTGACGTGCAGCACCTGGCGGCAAACCAGGCTCGGGTGCGCCGCGCCTGGGCCGACCGGCTGCGCGATGCGCAGGACCGGCATCCGCTGCAGGCCAGGGTAATCCGCAAGCAAGCTGCCCTGCGCCGCCGCCACCTTCCGCTGCGGCGGCTGCTCGGCCAGGCCAGCGACGTGCTGTTCGCGCTCAAGCCGTGCTGGGCGATGTCGCCGCTGATAGTCAGCCAGGTACTGCCCGCATCCAGGCTGTTCGATGTGGTGATCTTCAATGAGGCCAGCCAGATCGTCCCCGCCGACGCGATCCCGTCGATCATGCGCGGGCACCAGATCGTCGTTGCCGGGGGACGACCGGCAGCTGCCGCCGACGAACTTCTTCCGGCAGGTCGGCGATCCCGATGACGAGGCGGCCGAGGACGACGAGAGCCTGGTCTCGTTCGCAGGCCGAGCTGGCCAAGGTCCGCGACTCGTACGAGCGTGCCGTCGCCGGCACGGAACCGGCCGGGACCGATCCGCCAGCCACCCGGGCGCCGGCCGCGGAATCAGCCGCCGACTCGGCCGAGCCGCCTCCCCGGGGCCGCGACCTGGACCGCATCGGGCCGGCTGGTGCAGCCAGGATCCAGCGTGACCCGCCGCCGACCCCGGACCGCACTAGAGTGCGCTCGTGGCCGCCGCAGAGCTGACATATCCGGTTAATTTCGCAGCCGCGCTGGTCGAGGAGCTTGATCAGGTTGCGCTTGCGCTTCTGGTCAGCGCGCAGCGTTGCCAGGTAGGCGGCGAACTGCGGACCTGTGCCCAGTCGCTCGTGACAGTCCCGGATTTTGACGAGCAGGGCGGCGACCTGCTGATAGACCGCATCGCCGGTCTGAGACCTCAGCGGCTCGACCGCGCGCAGGTAATCGGTAGGGCGTCGGCTGGCCGATCAGCGCTGCGGAGATAGGCGAGGGTGAGCCACTGGCGTGCGCTGGCTATACCAGCAGCCGCGTCCCACGCGGCGGCGCACATCCTCCAGATGCGGTCCCACGATCCCGTCCATCAGCTCCCCCGGCCTGCGTCCACGGCTCGATGTATCCAGGTCACAGGCATCTGATTAAATATCGCAGATGGCCACTGCTTACAGCCCTGCCCGATGAGTGCGATGCTCGAGACCAAGCGGCAACTCGGCCGCTCGGCCGTCACGGTCTCGCGGGTGGCGCTCGGCTGCGGCAACTTCGGCGGGGTCGGCTCGGCCCCGGAGTTCTTCGGTCAAGGGCTGAACGAGGACCAGGCGCTCGAGCTGATGGACGCGGCCTGGGAGTTCGGCATCACGCACTTCGACACCGCCGACGCGTACGGCGGCGGGCGCAGTGAGCTGGCGATCGGCCGCTGGATCCGGTCGCGCGGGGTTTACCCGCAGCTGACGACCAAGACGTTCAACCCGATGCAAGCCGGGGCGGACAGCGGCCTGAAGCCCGAGCGGATCACCCGCCAGCTGCACGCGAGCCTCGAACGACTCGGGGTGGACCACGTCGATCTGTACCTCGCCCACGAGTTCGATCCGGACGTGCCGCTGCCGGAGTCGTTCGGGGCCTTCGATGAAGCCCAGGCCGACGGCACGATCCGCGCCTACGGAGTCAGCAACTTCGACGCTCCGCAGCTGGCCGCCTCGCTGGCGGCAGGCGCGCCGCAGGCAATCCAGAACTGCTACTCATTGCTGACGCGCCAGGACGAGCAGGGCCTCCTTGCGCTGTGCACGGAATGCGAGGTCGCCTACCTGGCGTTCAGCCCGCTCGCTGGCGGCTGGCTCACGGGCAAGTACCGCCGTGGCGAGCCGTACCCGGCCGGCTCGCGGATGGCCCAGCGCCCCGGGCCCTACCGGGAGTTCGCGGCCGGCCAGACCTTCGACGCCCTCGCCCGGCTCCAGGCCATCGCCGCGTCCCGCGGCACCTCGATGGCCGGCCTCGCGCTCGCCTGGCTGCTCGCCGGCGAGCGGGTGACCCAGATCGTGATCGGCCCCGGCCGCCCTGGGCACCTGGCGCCCGTCGGCGAGGCGCTCGGGCATCCGCTCACGGACGAGGAGCGGATCGCGGTCGAGAGCGCGTTCGGCTGATGCGCGTGCTCATCCTGAGCCACCGCGACGTGCTGGCCGCGCTCACGCCGGAGGCGTGCGCCGAGACGATGGCCGCGGTGCTCGCAGATCATGCCCGAGGAAAGACATATATGCCGCTGCGGTCGGTGATGACGCCGCCGAATGCGGCCGGTTTCATGGGACTGATGCCTGGCTGGCGCGGACCGCAGCACGGTAACGCCGCAGCGTTCGGGCTGAAGGCAGTCTGCATCATGCCCGGCAATCCCGCCCGCGGCCTGGACGCCCATCAAGGGCTCGTCACCCTGTTCGACGGCGAGAGCGGCCAGCCGACCGCGATCCTTGACGCCGCTGCGATCACTGAGATCCGCACCGCCGCGGTCACCGCTGTCGCGACCAGCGTGCTGGCCCGTCAGGATGCGCGGATACTCGCGATCCTCGGGGCCGGCACGCAGGCGCGAGCTCATCTTCGGGCACTCATGCATGTCCGTGAGTTTGAGCAGGTACGCATCTACGCGCCGACCGAGGCGCACGCGCGCGCCCTGGTCGAGCAGGCCGGCGGCGCACGCGCGGAGCGGGGAGATGCGCGCGGGGAGCGGGGAGATGCGCGCGCGGAGCGGGGAGATGCGCGCGCGGAGCTGAGTGTGGCCTCGAGCGCGGAGGAAGCGCTCCGCGACGCTGACGTGGTCGTTACCGCGACCAGCTCGCGCGAGCCGGTGCTCCGCCGCGACTGGCTCAAGCCCGGAGCCCACGTCAACGCGGTCGGCGCCAGTAGCTCGCGGGCGCGCGAGATCGATACTGCCACCATGGCCGCGAGCGCGCTGTTCTGCGACAGCCGCGAATCAGTACGCAATGAGGCCGGCGAGTTCCAGCTCGCGGTCCGAGAGGGCCTGATCTCCGGTGAGGAGCACATCCGCGCCGAACTCGGTGAGGTGCTCGCGGAAATCGCACAGGGGCGGCGCGACGTCGGCGAGCTGACCCTGTTCCGCTCGCTTGGCCTGGCCATCGAGGATCTCGCCGCGGCCGAGCGCGCGGTAGCGGCGGCAACGAAACGTGGCCTGGGCACCGAGGTGGAGCTGTGACCAGGGTGAAGCTGTGACCGGGTGGAGCTGTGATCGAGGCGGAGCTGTGATCGAGCTGGCGGCGATCGAGGCGGCGCGCGAGCGGATCGCGGGCGCGGCGATACGGACGCCGCTGGTGCGGCTGCACGTCGAGGATGCCCCGGCCGATATCTACCTCAAGCTCGAGACCCTCCAGCCGATCAACTCGTTCAAGATCCGTGGCGCGACCAATGCGATCATGCTCGCGGCAGCGAGCGAGCGGGCGAAGGGCCTCGTCACCGCGAGCGCGGGGAACATGGCCCAGGGAGTCGCGTGGGCGGCGCGCTCACTCGGCGTTCCCGCCACGATCGTCGTACCCGAGCACGCGCCCGAGGCGAAGCTCGCGGCGATCAAGCGCCTGGGCGGCCGGGTGCTGAAGCTGCCTTACGACGACTGGTGGAACGTGATCGTCACCAGCCGCGTCGACGGGATCGACGGACTGTTCGTGCACCCGGTCCAGGACGCGGGGGTGATGGCGGGAAACGGAACGATCGGGCTGGAGATCCTCGATGACCTGCCCGACCCGGACGCGGTCGTGATCCCGTATGGCGGGGGCGGGCTGACCGTCGGCATCGCCAGCGCGATCAGGGCGCTGCGGCCAGCTACGAAGATCTTCACTGCCGAGCCCGAGACCGGCTCCGCGCTGGTTGCCGCGCTCGACGCCGGACACCCCATCGATGTCGACTACCGCGCTTCGTTCGTTGACGGCTCCGGTAGCCGCCGCGTGCTTGACAGCATGTGGCCGCTCGTCGCGCCGCTCGTCGACAGCGCCCTGGCGATCCCGGTCAGCGAAGTCGCCGCCGCCGTGCGCATGCTCGCCGAGCGCGTCCGGGTGATCGCCGAGGGCGCGGGTGCGCTTGCGCTGGCCGCGGCGCTGACCGGCCGTACGGGGACCGGGAAGGTGGTGTGCGTCGTCTCGGGCGGCAACATCAATCTGAGCAAGCTGGCGGAGATCCTCAACGGAGCCGCGGGATAGGAAGGCAGGCCGCCGGGCGGTGCAGCCGTCCGGGCGGGCGCGGCCCCAGCGGAGGCTACCGCCTGCGCACTCCCGCCGGGGCTTCGAGGAGCCGGTCGACCTCCTCGCGGGTGTTGTAGTGGAGGAAGCCGATCCGCACGGACTTGCCAAGCGTGAAGCCTTGCAGCGAAGAGAAGCGACCCCGGACGGCAGCGATGTCGATGCTCTTGCTGAGTATTCCGGCCACCGGCAGCTCCTCTTCGCTCGCGCGTGGGGGCCGACGGGGCGCCCCCGATTGCGATCGAATCACAACTGCCAGCCGGACCCCGAAAATACTTCCCTTGCACGGGCACGCAGCGCAATGGTTTGATCAGCCCACAGATTCGATCGCTGGGGAGGGCGCCTTGAGCTTTCGCGTCGTCCGTAGCGCCGAGGCGCGCTGGTGGGGAACTGTGCCGGAAGGTAGCGGCCGAATCACGCTCGGCAGCGGTGCCTTCGACGGGCCGTATTCGATGCGGGCCAGGGTGGAGGACGTTGAGCACGCAACCAACCCGGAGGAGCTGCTCGGCGCGGCCGAAGCCGGCTGCTTCACGATGTCGCTCGCGAACCTGCTGGGCGAGGCGGGTCATCCCGCACGGGATCTGCGCACCACCGCGCGAGTGACGCTGGCGCAGGTCGGTGCCGGCTTCAACATCACCCGCATTGAGCTGACGACAGTCGGCGACGTTCCAGGGGTTGACAACGCTTTTTTCACTGACCTCGCCCAGCGGGCAAAGGACTGCACGGTCTCGCGCGCCCTGGCCGGCACGGAGATCACCCTCGAGGTGAGCCTTGCAGGTGGTTGACTCGGGCGGAGTCCGATCTGGCCGCCGGGCCATCAGCCCACTCGTGGTGCGAGCAAGCACCCTGAGGCATCAGAAAAATGGAGGCCGTATCCATGAATAGACGAGTGATTACCGTCACGATGGCGCTTGGCGCGCTTGCCGTGGCGGGTTGCGGCAGCAGCAGCAGTAACAACGCCGCAGGCAGTCCGAGCCCGGTCAAGACGTGCGCCGCGTCGATCGGAATGGAGGGTCCGCTCACCGGCCCGGTGGCGGTTCTCGGGCAGGAGCAGCTGCATTTCGCGGAACTCGCCTTGTCGATGGACAACAAGGCCAACGGGACGAAGATCTCGCTGGTCCAGGGCGACACGCAGCTGAATCCCGCGCAGGCGACGACCGTGACCCAGCAGTTCACCTCGAACTCGGCCATCGTGGCCGTGGTCGGCCCGGCGGGCAGCCAGGAGGTCGCGGCGGTCGGTCCCCTGATGGCCAGGGCCGGACTGCCCTTCATCTCCGGGTCGGCGACGAACGTGACGCTCACCCAAGGCAAGTACCCGACATTCTTCCGCGTCGTGTCGAACGACCATGTGCAGGGGATGAACGACGCCAACTACATCGTCAACAACCTGCACCCAAAGGCCTTGATGATCGTCGATGACCAGGAGGTCTACTCAACCGGCCTGGTGGCCACGATGGTGCCGATCTTCAAGGCGGCCGGGATCAAGGTCGATCACGAGTCCGTCTCGCAGAAGCCGACCGACTTCTCCTCGCTGGTGGCCAAGGTCACGCCCGCCACAACGGTCGTGGTCCTGCCGTGGCAGGTCGCCTCGAACGCCCAGCAATTCGGCCGCAACCTGGCCCAGCAGCACAAGAAGGCCGTGATCTTCGGCACGGACGGCCTGTTCTCGCCGGGCACGTTCACGATCAACGGCTCGTATGTGTCCGCGTTCGGCCCGGACATTACCGCAATCCCCGCAGATGCGTCGCTCGTCGCGACCGCGAAGGCGAAGTACGGATCCTTCGGCACGTTCGGCCCGCCCATATTCGCCGCCACGCACGTGATCGACGAGGCGATCGCGTCGGTCTGCAAGGCCGGGCACACGCCGAGCCGCGCTAACGTGCTGGCAGCGATCAAGCAAACGAACGAGTCAACCTCTATCCTCGGGCAGCCGATCAGCTTTGACTCGCACGGGGACAACGCCCACGGCAAGTTCTACCTGTTCAAGATCAACTCAGCTGGTAAGTACCAGCTGATCCCGGGTGCCTGATCGCCTGAGGTCAGGTAGCACAGAACAGGGGTAGCTGCCCCGGCGCGCGCCGACCACTAGCTGGCGCGCGCCGGGCGGCATGAATGATGGGCGGTATTCGCACCGGATGGGCTTCTTCTTCCAGGAACTGGTGAACGGCATCACCACCGGTGCGCTTTATTCGCTGGTCGCGCTGGGTTTCTCGATGGTGTACGGGGTGCTGAAGCTGCTCAACTTCGCGCACGGCGATCTGTACATGGTCGGGGCGTTCATCGGCTACTTCGTGATTCAGTGGTTCGGCGGGCCGTCCGCGCTCACGATCCCGGTGCCGCTGCTGCTGGTGATCATGTTCGTGCTGGCGGCGGTCGTGGTGGGCGGCCTGGGTGTCGCGATCGAGCGATTCGCCTACCGGCCGCTGCGGAATGCGCCGCGGATCGCGCCGCTGATCACCGCGATCGGCGTCTCGTTCTTCCTGGAGAACGCGGCGCTGCTGCTGTTCGGCGCGCAATTTCGCATCTACAACACACCGGACTTCATCTCGTTCTCGTCCGGGATCCAGATCGGGTCGGTCAGCATCGACGCCGTGCAGATCATGGTCCTTGTCCTGGGCATCGCTCTGATGATCGGCCTGCGGCAACTGGTCAGCCGGACGAAGCTCGGCAAGCAGATGCGCGCGGTGGCCGCCGACCGCGAAGCAGCCGAGATGATGGGGATCAACGTGGACTGGACGATCGCGGCGACGTTCTTCCTCGGCTCGGCGCTCGCTGGCGTGGCCGGCGTGATGGCCGGGCTGCTGTTCAACCAGGTCACGAACACCATCGGCTTCATCGCCGGCCTGAAAGCGTTTACCGCGGCCGTGGTCGGCGGGATCGGCTCGATCCCCGGCGCGATGCTCGGCGGCCTGCTGATCGGCGTCGCCGAGTCGTTCATCACCGGTTACATCTCCTCGACGTACACCAACCTGCTCGTTTTCGCGCTCCTGATCGTCGTGATGCTGGTGCGGCCCACCGGGCTGCTCGGCCAGCCGCAGCTGCAGAAGGTGTGAGGCAGCCATGAGCACCGAGCCGCAGCCTCCTGGGCCAGCCGGGCCGCAGGTCGGGGTCGACGAGTGGGTCGCCAGGCAGGCGCACAGGCGTGAGTACCTGCCGTCCTGGCTCGGCGGCGCGCAGCGTCTCCTTGAGCGGATCGGCTGGTGGCCCCGGCTGGCGATCGCGGGCCTGGCGGGAGCCCTGCTGCCAGTACTCGGCCTCGGCGGGTTCCAACTGCAGGTGGGGATCGACTCGCTGGTGCTTGTGCTGCTGGCACTGGGGCTGAACGTCGTGGTGGGGTGGACCGGGCTGCTCGATCTCGGCTACATCGCGTTCTTCGGCTTCGGCGCCTACGGATTCGCGCTGCTGTCCTCGAATCAGCTTGGCTCGCACGGGATCCACCTGCCGGCGTACCTGTCGCTGCCCATCGTCATGGCCGGCACCGCGATTGTCGGGCTGCTGGTCGGGCTGCCGTCCCGGCGGCTGATCGGCGATTACCTGGCGATCGTGACGCTGTTCTTCGGCGAGGCGTTTGTCGAGTTCACCAACAATGTCGCACCCAGCAAGCTGGGCGGGCCAAACGGGATCGTCGGAATCGACACGATCAATGCATTCGGGCATCAGATCACCACCAACGAGGGCTACTTCTACCTGCTGCTGGTCATCGTGGTACTCACCATGGCCGTGCTGCGGAGGCTCGAAGGCTCGCGCACCGGACGGGGCTGGCGGGCGGTGCGCGAGGACCCGCTGGCAGCGGCGTCGATGACGATCCCGGTCGACCGGGTGAAGCTGATGGCGTTCGCGTCCGGCGCCATGATCGCCGGGCTGGCCGGCTCGATCTTCGCCGCGCAGCAGATCAGCGTGTTCCCGCCGGACTTCGACACGCCGTACCTGATCCTGGTCTACGCCGGGCTCGTCCTCGGCGGAGCCGGCAGCATCGCGGGCTCGGTGACTGGCATGCTGGTGGTGATGGTCATCTACGACGGCGTTCTTCGCAGCCCCACCGATGCCGGCTACATCTTCTACGGCCTTATTCTGCTGACGCTTGTGGCGAAGCTGCGCCCGTGGCGCAGGCTCGGCATCGTGCTGGCGGCGACTGCCGTACTCGGATTCGCCGCGCATGCCATCGCCGGGGCACTATCGGCGAGCGCGGTCGCCGGCGGCCCGCAGTCGACCGGCTGGATCGCCGATGCGCTGCGTGACTGGGTGATCGTCCCGGCCAATCCGCAGACCCCGGGGAACTACGGCTTCGTCCTGCTGGTGTGCCTGCTGATCGCGCTCGTCCAGCTGACGGACCGGTGGCGGACCATCCTGCTGGTGCCGACCATCTACCTGGCATCGTTCGTGTGGGAAACCCGGCTGATCGCCGAGCCTTCGGTCACCCGGCAGCTGATGATCGGCGCGATCCTGATCGTGATGATGAATGCCCGCCCGCAGGGGCTGCTCGGGGCGCGGCGAGTTGAGGCCCTGACATGAGTGCGGGGCCTGAGCGCCAGGGCGACAGCGGGAACCCGGCGGTGGCGGCTGGCCCAGGCGCTGCGGGCCCGCCGGGAGCA